>JAKLHS010000133.1 GCA_022710025.1 Caldisericota bacterium
CGATATGCGGCGGCTCACTCGTTGCCCTTGCTGTTCGAAGGCGTTACCTTTGCCGAGGCACGGTTTCAAAACGACGCAGGAGCTTTGGGGGCGGCGTTGCTTGCCGAGAAGCAGGTGGAGGGGCACGGCATGCAGGAGGCCTGACGCTCCACCGTGGCCATCATAGGGGAGCGTGAAAATCGTTTTGGCGAAACTTTACGGGAGATCGGTGCTGCGCTGACAGGCAGGCGTGGACAGGAGAGCGTGCAGGGCACGCTTGTACATCTCTACGCCGGGTTGGTCAAAAGGATCGACCCCCAGCAGATATCCGCCGATCGCGCATGACAGCTGGAAAAAGAAGACTATGGCTCCGAAGCTCCGTTCAGACGTGTCGACAGCCGATATCTGAATCACCGGGATCTCTCCCTCGCCGTGAGCCTGAACAGTGCTCTCCTCCGCAGCCTGGTTCATGCTCGAGAGAAGAGCGCCGTTCAAATAGTCGAGGTCGTCATGGAGATCGGGCGTGCTCGTGAATGTCATATCTGCGCCTGCCGCCCGTAACCTCAGGACGGTTTCAAAGAGACAGGGGGATCCCTGCTGAACAAACTGGCCCAGTGCGTGCAAGTCAGTAGTGTAATCTGCCGTTGCGGGAAATATCCCCTTGCCAGCCTTCCCCTCGCTTTCTCCGAAAAGCTGTTTCCACCACTCGGCGAGATAGTGGACAGATGGTTCGAAGGCCGCAAAGAGCTCCACGGCCTTACCTGATCTTCCAAGCAGACGCCGGGTAGATGCATAAACAAGCGTATCATTATCCTGCGATTGCGTCTCCATGGCCGCTGCACGCTGTTGCGCTGCTCCCTGCAGGATCGCCTGCACGTCAAATCCACGCACCGCAAACGGTAGGAGACCTGTAGGCGTCAGCACTGAATACCTGCCACTGACGTCCTGCGGCAGGTCAAACGACACGAACCCCTTATCGATTGCCATAGTTCGCAAAACGCCATGAGCGGGGTCCGTGATGGCGATCACGCGGGATCGTGCTGCCGGTTCGCCAAACCGGTGGACCAGTTCCGTCCACAGCATGTGAAAGGTAACCATCGTCTCCAGTGTCGTGCCGGATTTTGAGACAACGATCACGGAGAATTCCCTGTCATTCACCTGTTCGAGCGTTTTCCGCAGCGAACGTGGGCTGAGGTTGTTGCCCGCATAGAGGATGGCCGGGCGTGAAGAAGTCGCTCTGTCATCTCCTGTTTCAAGGAAGTCGAGACCTGCCCGGGCACCGAGGTAGGATCCGCCGATCCCGCACAGAACGACAACATCCGCTCTGTTCCTGAGTGACGCGGCAGTCTCGTCGATACGCCTGAGAAGCGCGGGACCGATGCGATCCGGGAGATCCAGCCATCCCGTGAATTCAGCACCGGGACCCGTGCGGTGTACCAGCCTGTACAACTCATGTGCCGATCGGTCCAGCATCTCCTCCATAGCACCCGAGCGTAGACCGCGCAGTGCCCTGCCATTGTCTACCGTTACCATATTGGCCAAGGGATACCTCCATTGTTGCACGTATTCTACGTTCCCCTCAGCTTCCTGCAACGTCCGGCAGATGCTGATCACGACATGGAAAAGAGCGGTCCCGCAGATTCCTCGGGGGACCGCTCTTCCTAGCTTTGTACCGGCTAGTCCGTCCGCCCCAGTTCCTGCTGACCACGCAGCGAGCGTCGTGCCCGTTCGCGTTCTTTTGACCGCTTCCATGCGTACAGAGCGATGGAAAGCGCAATGATGCCATATGAGACGAAGACTCTGAAATATTCGCCGATCATGGCCGAACCCATGAGATGTTTTCCGGCCATGGGGGATACGACGAACAGCAGGTGAAACAGGATGACGCCGATGAAAACGTTTGGAATAGAGGCTTTCGCAACGCTTGCTCCGCCGATGAGAAGAGCTGCTACGGCGAACGTTGCTGTCTGATCATGGCTGTTGTACGTGTTGAGCGTGCCGATGTTCTGCAAAAAGATGATCTGTCCATAACATGCCAGAACTGTCGACAGAATAATGGCGATGATTCGAGTCCGTTCCACATTGATGCCGGCATCCTCGGAGACGCTCATGTCCTTTCCAACAGCCTGCATATCATGTCCGAGTTTCGTCTTGGAAAACCACCAGACAAAGATGCAGAGAACACCGATGACGATGAATGTCGCCACCGGGACCCCAATGCCGCCGATCT
>JAKLHS010000134.1 GCA_022710025.1 Caldisericota bacterium
CCCGAAGGCTTGAAGAGTTTCACGAGCGCCGGGCATCGTTTGCAGAAGACCCCCACACGGTAGATCGCGTTCTGGAAGATGGGCGAGCCAGGGCGTCAAGCGTTGCCGCCGAAACCGTGCGCATGGCTCGGGAGGTTATCGGGATCTGATCGTGGCTGGACTGGCCGACTCCGTCAATAACCTGAGACTGTTGGGACGTGCAGGGCGCGCCGATGTCGCAGACGTCGTCGTCGAAAGACTGGTTGATTTCTGTTGCGGGATTATTCGACGCGACGCAGGTGTCGAAGGACATGCGGAGCTCATCTATATGTTGGCGGACCTGCTGAAGCTCAAGAGTGAGTTTGTACTCTTTGGACACGCTGCATCCCTCGAGAAGTCATACCGGGAGGGAATTCGCGCTATCGACGAGGCGGATCTCTATGCGCGCCCCATCATCGAGGTTCTGCAGGAGGTCAACGAGGGGTCGTCGGCATTGAAACGTGCCAATGTGCGTTCTCCGGCTGCATCGGCGGCACGGTCCGGCGAGGAAGAAGTCTCGGATGCGCTGCTTCAGGCGCTGGCGGGCATCGTGGAGCGTATTGCCGCTCGCAAGCCCATGCATATCCGGAGCGAGGGTCCGACGTATCTCAGCCTTCAGCAAGTGATGCGCGAGATCAGAATCCTTGTACAGGAGCGCGGGAGCATGCTGTTTGAGGATATCTTCGACGCATCCGACACGCGGGAGCGCGTTGTCTTGAGTTTCCTGGCGATCCTGATTCTCACAAAGATGGGGATCTTACATATAGCGCAGGAAGACAAGTTTGCATGCATCTCGGTGGAATATGTCGGGAGGGCTGATGGTTGAGCGGTCAAGCAAGGCACGAAGCCAGGCGTTCATCAATGGGCTTGAGGTCCAGGCGGCGAAACAGCGGTTGGAGGCGATGCTGTTTTCTGCCGGCGAGCCGGTCGGCGTACGGTACTTGGCGCGACGAATCGGGCAGACCACCTCGGCCACAAGACGCCTCCTTGAAAGCTTGCAGGCGGATTACGCAAACCGCGGAGTGCGTCTTGTACAGGCTGGCCAGAAATATTGTTTCTCGATCCCGGACAGGCTCGACCCGGAGCCTATACAGCCCAAACCGAAAGTCGGGCTATCCCGACAGGCGCTCGAGATTCTGGCCCTCGTCATTACGAAGGGTCCCTTGTCACGAAAAGAAATACTTGGCTTGCGAGGTGTTACCAGCGACAAAGCTCTGGTCTCGCTGGTGGGCCGAAGGCTGCTGACGGCAAAACGGGATTACGCCAAGAAATCGCTCGTGTATGATGTCTCTGACGAGTTGTTGAAACGCTGGGGATTCGAGTCGCGCGAGGAACTGCTTCACGAGGTAGAGTCACGGCGACGAGGCCTGTAGACAGGCTTCCTCGGCAGCGACGAGCTCTTCAAAGAGATGATCGCGCAGCTCCTGGAGTTCATGGATACGCAGGGACAATGATGTGATATCTGCCGGAGACATCGACGGTCCCTCTCTTTCCATCTTCGCCGTCAGAGTCGCCTGTTCATGCTCGACATCCCTGATCTGCTGCTCGATTTCGCACACTCGTGCCGTAAGGGCGGCGCGCCTGTTATGGGACACTCGTGTGGTGACGGCCTGTTCTTCTCGACGGAGAACGGGGCGCTCCCGCTCAGGTCGTTCCGCAAAGAGCATCTGGCGGTTGTCCGAGTAGTTGCCGTCCAGCACCGACACGGCACCGGCGTCCAGATAGACGATGTGGTCGGCAACGGCATCGATGAACGTGCGGTCATGCGCTACGAACAGTATGGTGCCCTCGAACTCACGGAGCGTCGACGCGAGAGACTCTCGCGTCTCGATATCGAGGAAGTTGGTGGGTTCGTCGAGGATGATCATGTTGGCAGTTTCCGTGGACAACAGTGCCAGCAGGAGTCGTTGCTTCTCCCCGCTGCTCATGCCGCCGGTCTGTTGTTCCATCTGTTCAGCTGTGAACCCGAAAGTTCCTAACAGCGATTTGACCTCGGAGATCATCATCTGAGGCCTGCGCACCATGATCCACTCCATTGCCGTATCATCCTGGAAGAGGGTGTACGTCTGGGGAAAGTAGGTATAGCGTACGCTCGGCCCCCAATAGATATCACCACTGTCGGCAACAGTCTGACCCATGGCGACACTGAGCAGGGTGGATTTACCGACGCCGTTGCGACC
>JAKLHS010000135.1 GCA_022710025.1 Caldisericota bacterium
ATTCACCGTACCTTCGGATCTTCGAGCAGTTGAATGCCTCCGAGCGACCCGACACGATCAACAAAGACGTAGTCCGCGATTTCATTGCATATGCCTCGCTCAAGGCTCAGACAGCGCATTTGAAAGTCAGTGTGCTCCGCGGGGCGGACAACTTCACGGACACTGCTGGTGACCGCGTGCTCAAAACGATCGAAGAGCCGATAGCCGGTAACGTCTTCTTTCTGCTTTCGCGCAACAGCCGGAGGGTGCTGCCCACCATTCGTTCTCGTGTTCAGATGATGAAAGTGGAACGTGAAGGGGGCACAACATCTACGATCTTGGAATCCAGGTCGGCCAGCGTGGAAGACATTCGTCTTGAAGCTCTGCTGGAGTTTGCCAGGGCAAACATTGGCCTGCCCGAGACTGTTTCACGTCTGCTCAAGATAGGATCCCCCGGCGATTCCAGGGCCAACGCGATGGGCGGGCTGCAAGCCCTGACTCGCTTCATGGAAGGCGTTCTGCGAGCCAGGGGCAAGGTGTCGCCGGCCGCGGATATGTCGCTTGCTACCGAACCTGAATTGGCACGCGTCAACTTCGTTCTGACGCCGGGCCGCGTATGGCCGTTCCTGAATCGACTTGGCGAAAGGCTCCAACACGTCGAGCAGAACGTGAATCCAGAACTCGTACTCACCAACGCACTGCTGGAACTGAGGAGAATGACTACCGATGAATGATACGAAGTACGTATTGACAGCCACGTGTTCATCGACACGATACGTGAGTGCACATTCTGCGAAATCATTCAGAACGTACGTGGTCGAGGTGACCGATGAGGCATTGCTGGCACCCGGTGAAGAGGTCCTGGCTGCAGCTCCCGATAAAGAGCTTGTGCTGGTCATCATCGGCTACCCACGGAATGAATCGTCGGCCAAGAAGCATGCTGCTGGTAGTCTGAAGTTTGTTCGGCGACCGACGCCGGCAGACAGGGAACATCTGCAGGAAAACGAGCGCAAGCAGGATGTGGCTGTTGCTTTGTGCAAAGAACAGATCCGGGCTTCCAAGCTTTCCATCCATCTTGTGAATTGTGAACTCTCGTTCTCCGGGAAGCAGTATGTATTCTACTTCACGGCTGATAACCGGGTCGATTTTCGAGCGCTTGTTTCTGTCCTGTCACGTTCGTTGCGGGCAAAGGTGCAGATGTGGCAGATCGGTTCGCGGGACGAAACGCGTTTCTTCCCGACAGTGGGCATGTGCGGGCGCGAATTGTGCTGCAATTGCTTTCTCAAGGAAATCAAGCCGGTAAGTCTCAAGTGTGCCAGAGTTCAGAACTTGAGTCTCAATCCAAACAAAATCACCGGTGTCTGCGGTAAGCTCATGTGTTGTCTTCGCTACGAGACGTACGAATATGGGGAAGAGGCTGGCACTGATGCCAAGAAAGAGCCGGGTGATCCGGATCAGAAGGACTGACGAAGTCTCAGGTATTGCCGCTCCTGCTTCGACCATGACGCCGGTTCCGCTTTGGCCGTGCAACCCAGCATGATCGCATGGGAGTTTCCATGAGTGTAGTTGTCGGCATGAGCGGCGGAATCGACTCGGCTGCAGCGGCCGCCCTCCTGGTAGACCTCGGCGAAAAGGTCACAGGCGTAACGCTGCATTTCTCGTCGATCAGCGCTTGCTGTGATGTCGATTCTGTGACAAGAGCCAAGGCGCAATGTCGGTTTCTCGGCATCCCGTGGCATGAGGTCGATCTCCAGGAGGTATTCCGCATGCGCGTCATTGAGCCGTTTTGGCGTGGCGTGCGTGAGGGGTTGACGCCAAACCCCTGCGTATACTGCAATGAAATGGTCAAGTGGGAAGGACTGCTCGGCGTTGCCCGCGAACTCTCCGCCGATTTCATCGCTACCGGTCACTATGCAGGTATTGTTCGCTCTGTGGACGGAGATCAGATCTGTCGCGGGAAAGACAGCGCCAAGGATCAGTCCTATTTTCTCTACCGACTTACAGCCGAACAGCGCAGGCGTGCCACCTTTCCTCTTGCAGGGCGCACAAAGGACCAGGTTCGGGATTTTGCCTCCCAACGATTTGCCCCGGATCTGCTGGCGTCCCGCCAAAGTCAGGATCTGTGCTTTGTCCGTGGTTCCGTCAGCGATGCGGCCAAGCAGGAACTTCCACCGAA
>JAKLHS010000136.1 GCA_022710025.1 Caldisericota bacterium
CGGAGTGACATCCACTGTGCACCTTGCATTCACGCTCATCTGAGAGAAAATGAACAGGAATGACTCCGGGGAGGTGCAACGTGACGGATGACACGTTGTTCGACAGCAAGGCAGAGACATATGACAACTGGTACATGACTCCCCTGGGCGCTTATGAGGACGAAATTGAGCGGTCACTCATGTTCCGTCATATCGGTGACGTTCGCGGCAAGACCGTCCTCGACGTCGGATGTGGCACAGGGTTGTACAGTATTCGTCTGGCAGAGGCGGGTGCCGATGTGACGGCCGCCGATATCTCCGCGAAAATGCTGGAAATCGCCCGCACCAAGTCTCAGGACCGCGATCAATATATATGGTATGATCAAGCCGACATGACGGAGTTGCCGTATGCAGACCAGACGTTCGACATGGTCGTGTCGGTCAACGCATTGGAATTCGTCGCGAACCCTCTGGAAGCCCTTACAGAACTGGCTCGCGTCTTGCGGCGGGGTGGCAAGATCGTTGTCGGTGTCCTCAACGGCGATTCGCCATATGCGGACGCGTGCAGAGAACAGGCGCTACAGAAGGAATCCGTCTACAGGTCCGCTCATTTCATGTCATCGTCGGATCTGAGGCTGCTTTTTCACCGTACCGGGTTATTCGGAGCGCTTTCCATGGAAAGCTGCGTGTACGTCGTGCCGACAGAGGAGTCCGTTCAGGACAGGACTGCTGTGCGCAACGAGTTCCTGGGTCGCCTGTTCCGCCCTCTGACGGGCGCATTTCTTGTCGGCGCAGCTCGCAAACGCTGACGAACGGGGAGGCCGAAAAGATGCTCGTACGTGACCGCATGACTCGCCAACCAGTGACGACGGAGCCCGATGCTCCCCTCCACGCAGCCCTCAAGCTCATGCGCGAACACCGTGTGCACCGCCTTCCGGTGCTGCAAGACGGTACGCTGGTCGGCATCGTTACAGAGCGAGATGCCATGTATGCCCGTCTGCTGAACAATAACGCTTCTGAACAGCCCGAAATGGACAGCGAGACCTTGACAGTGCGTCAGATCATGACGTCGGAAGTCGTAACCGTTTCTCCGGACTGTCCTATCGAACAGGCGGCCGCCATGATGGCAGACCACACGATCAGCGCCTTGCCGGTCGTGGAGGGTTCAGAGTCCCGGACCCTCGTCGGCATCATCACTGAAACGGATATTTTTACGGTTTTCGTCGAAATGCTCAGCGCGCGTTCCCCCGGGGTTCGCGCTTCACTCGAAATCGATAATCGCAAGGGAGCGCTGGCGTCACTTTTCAACCGCATCGTCGAGGTCGGAGGCCTCGTTGTGACCGTATCGTCCTTCCCTGCTGCTTCACCGCAGCGCATCCGCATCATCCTCAAGGTCGCGGATGTCGACGTAGCGACGATGCGAGGTCTCCTCAAGCCTGAGGAAGTCGCCATCGATATCCGGGAGATCCTTCTCTCTCACCACGCGACATAACAGTGCTGCAGCGTGTCCGGCGCGCAGGCTGTATGCTCCCAACGCAAAACGATATGAGTGACATCGCTGTGCAGGGACGGTGCAGGTCGTCACGGTAACGGTAACCCGCCAAAGGAGGAAGAGAAATGCTGCGTGATGATATTCAGGAACGGCTCGACAACCTCTCGAAGCCAAAAGGCAGTCTCGGATTCCTGGAAGAGATTGCCATGAAGATGGCCCTCATCCAAGGAAAAATCATCCCTGAACTTCCCCGCAGGAAGGCAGTGTTCGTCTTTGCCGGAGACCACGGTATCGTTGAGGAAAACGTTTCCGCTTATCCCAAAGATGTGACGCCGGAGATGGTAGAGAATTTTCTGCACGGCGGAGCCGCCATCAACGTCTTCTCACGCCATACGGGAAGTGATGTCTACGTCGTCGATGCCGGTGTCGATCACGATTTTTCGGCCACTCCCGGGCTGATCGGCAAAAAAGTGGGGTACGGAAGCCACAATTTTGCGAAAGGCCCTGCAATGTCGGAGGAAGAGGCGGTATTGTGCATCCGGTATGGCAGGGAACTTGCCGATCAGGCTGTCCACGACGGCGTCGAGCTTGCCGCAATCGGAGATATGGGCATCGGAAACACGACAACGGCCACCGCCGTCATCGCTGCGCTGGGCTGCGATCTCGACAGCATCGTCGATATC
>JAKLHS010000137.1 GCA_022710025.1 Caldisericota bacterium
TTCAAGCACAAACGTCCTGGTCGCAAAAAGCCCATTGCAGAGGGATTCTCTCGCCCCGAAACCGCTCGAAGCACTGGGGCGGTTGTGGAACGCAAGATGCACATCGACCGCGAGAAGGATCGTTACACCGAGACGGTTACGGAATACGAGAGCGGCACCGTGATTCATCATTGCGACGAGAAGCTTTCAGGGCATACTGGTCACGGTTCTGCCAAGAAGCCTAAAGAGAAATGACGGCTAACAACACGCTGGTTCCGACTCGCAAAGGCGAAGCGCCTTTGCTCGCGGCACAGCGTGGGCGTTAGGCATCATCGACCCACCGTCGAGGGCGTTCGAGTGGCAAATGTTGTCATAGAAACAAAGACTGCAAACATCACGATGAATGGAACCGCATTCATGGTTTACGGAAAGAGATATCGGGAAGCTGCGGAGGTCTGGCGCAGGACTGCAAAATCTGACAGGCGCTTTGATCCAGTAAGCTATCAGCTTCTGTGTCAGTCGCTTGAACTCCACCTGAAGTCGTTCATCTGGCTCAAGGACGGTGTAGGCAATGATGTAATGAAGAAGAGGTACGGGCATGACATTGCAAAGCTTTGGAAGGACGCTAAGGCGAAGGGGATATCCAAATTCGCCAAGGTTACACCGCGCAGAGACAGTGCGATCGAACTCCTTAGCCCGTACTACAGGAAGCGGCAGTTCAATTATCTTGACATTGACATGATATTTCGTGGATTCAGAGAAATTGATCGGGAGCCTCATGCGTTGCAGACAATGATGCAGCTCACGAAACAGCTTGGAGCGTCCCTGCGCGAGCCAATTCTGCGTGCTAGCTGATGATGCCTAACCAGCGGATCCAGCCGACGTCCGTCTCGTCGCTTCGCTCCTCGCCGGCCGCGGCTGATCCTTGTCGTTATGCGGCGTGAACGTAGGTATGCGTAGACTTTTTCAATTTCTGTTGGTCCTGGGCGTCCTGTACGCCGCCTCGGAGCAGTTTAATCTACTCGGAAGGGTTGGTGGCTCACACGATCCCCAAGCTCAGGCAATAGGGGAGGCGTATCAACAGCATGCCTCCAATGTCCAGGTGTCTGGTCAGGGAGAGGTAATACGGGTTCTTGCGGACGACAATAATGGAAGCAGACATCAAAGATTCATTCTGCGGCTGCCTACGGGGCAGACACTTCTTGTCGCTCACAATATCGATCTTGCCTCGAGAATTGGTGCGCTACGTGAAGGCGATCGCGTTGAGTTCAATGGCGAGTACGAATGGAACTCGCAGGGTGGTGTGGTCCATTGGACTCACCATGATCCACAGGGGCTGCACGAGGCCGGGTGGCTGAAGCACAATGGAACCACCTATCAGTGACGAGTGGCACAAGCCGCCGGATAACAAATCGCTCCAGCCGACTTCGGTCTCGTCGCGACGCTCCTCACCCGCCCCGGCTGAGCTCAATCGTTATGCCCAAAGGAAATCGTTGTGGGCCTAAAGGACAAGAAGGTAAGAGTCATAGGGTGGACTTTGATTCCAATTGCAGCGCTTGTCCTTTGCGCAATTTTTTACGCGGCCATAGATCGCGTGGACACGTTCTACGTCAACGATTCGGATCTCCACGGCTATGCCTTCTACCTAGAGGGCAGGGAGGCGAGCGAGTCCTACGAAGACAGCAGAACCAAGAATCTGCCAGTGCACGCCCATCGCATATATGCGGGGAGTGGAACGGTTATAGGCTATCGAAAGTTCTCGAATGGCAGTCTGCTGGCCGTAGATGACGAGGGATACGAGAAGTTGACGCTTTGGCTTGAAGAGCCTATCCCGGAGGGCGAGAGCATTTTTGACCTTGCATCGGCAGAAACGGCGATCGTTGCATACGCGCAGGGCGGATCAGCGTGGCCAATGCATGGATGCTTCGGGCTACTCAAATCGGGCCGACTGCAGATCAAGAAGATTGGCACAAGAGCCGAAATCGAAGTGGCAGGGGAGTTCGTGCCAAGCGTTAGGGTTGAGGAACGCGACACATCCTGCGTAAGTACGCAGTTGAAATACTCCTTCTTTGCAGCAAGGATTGAATTCGGTGAG
>JAKLHS010000138.1 GCA_022710025.1 Caldisericota bacterium
CTGCATGGTTTTGTCTATTTGACAGTGATCATGGATTGGTACAGCCGATACGTCCTGTCCTGGGAGATCTCCACGACGATGGACGCCGCCTTCTGCGTCAGCGCCTTGGAACAAGCCCTTGAACTCTCCAGGCCCGAGATTTTCAATAGCGACCAGGGTTCCCAATTTACCTGTGTCGATTTCCGTGGGCGGTTAGAGAAGGAACAGATTCGCATCAGTATGGATGGCCGGGGCCGCGTATACGACAACATCTTCGTAGAACGCCTCTGGCGGACGGTCAAATATGAGGAGGTCTACCTTCATCAGTACCCGCTGGTCTCTGACGCCCGCCGGGGCCTGGACAAGTACTTCCTCTTTTACAACATGGAGCGGATTCACGAATCTCTGGGATATCGAACTCCCTATGAGATTTATGTCAAGGAGCGGTTAAACCCAAAACCAGGGCTGGCTAACACGGTGCACCAAATACTGCCCACTTTTTTGTCTTGACAATGGGGAGACCCTTAGTCAGTGACACACGATATGTCCGGTTTAGTAGCACATCATATGTCCGGTTTTTATAGGATCACCGTTGGAGGTGATCGATGGGACGGACAGGATTGCTACAGGAGATCCGGAAGATGCGATTTGAAGAGGTCTATTTGGGGTGGAACGAATCTCGATTGACGCAGGAGCAGGCGGCCTTGGTTTTGGGGGTGAGCGACCGGACGTTTCGTCGCTACATCCATCGTTACGAAGAGAGAGGGCTGGAAGGATTGAGCGACCGGCGGTTGGGTCACGCCTCGTTTAGGCGGGTGCCGGTGGATGAGGCGATGGCGATAGTAGATCGATATCGGAGTCGCTACCTGGGTTGGCCGGTGAAACATTACTTCAGTTGGTACTGCAGGGAGGGAGGCAAACGGAGCTATACGTGGGTGAAGAAGACGCTTCAGGCCGAGGGGTTGGTGACCAAGACCTCCAAGCGGGGAGCCCATCGCAAGCGGCGGGAGAGGTCACCCTTACCGGGGATGATGCTTCATCAGGATGGCAGCCGGCATGAATGGGTTTCAGGCAAGAAATGGGATTTGATCGTGACGATGGACGATGCAACCAACGAGCATTACTCGATGTTCTTTGTTTCCGAGGAAGGAACAGCCAGCAGCTTTCGCGGGGTAAGAGACGTGATTCTTCGGAAGGGGGTGTTCAGCTCTCTTTATACCGATCGGGGAAGCCATTACTGGTTCACCCCCAAGGAAGGGGGCAAGGTGAGCAAGACCCAGTTGACCCAGTTCGGCCGGGCCATGAGCCAGTTGGGCATCCAGATGATTGCAGCCTACTCCCCCGAGGCTCGTGGCAGGAGCGAGCGGGCTTTCCAAACCCATCAGCAGCGCTTGGTCAGAGAACTGGCCCTCCAGGGCATTACTGATATAGATGCAGCCAACCGTTACCTGATCGAGGTGTATATGCCTGCCTTTAACGCCGAGTTTGCTCAGCCAGCCATCGAAGAGGGCTCCGCCTTCCTCCCCTGGACAGGTGGCAACCTCGACGACATCCTTTGCGAACAACACGAACGGACCGTCAGCGCCGACAATTGCTTGAGCTTCGAGGGAAAGATCCTCCAGATCCCCGCAAATCGCTATCGCTGCCACTACGTCCGCGTCAGGGTCCGAATTCACAGATACATCGATGGTTCACTGGCCATCTTCCATGGCCCACGAAAACTGGCCGAGTACGACCAGCAGGGCAAGCTCAAAGAACTCAAAAAAGCAGCATGAGGAAGCGAACGTCCGCCGCTCTCCTCTCGCCCCGAATGATCCACCCGGCTAAACGACAAAGCGGACAATTCACGTGCTACAAAACCGGACAAGTCTATTTGCTCTTGACAGAAAAAAACGTGACTGCAAGCAGTTAAATGATCTTTATCCGTTTATTGTGTTGAAATATTTCGGCCGGGTATGGTAAGGAGGGGCTCAAAAATCGAGGGTTGGAAACCGACCATGAGTCTCGGAAAAATGTTGGCGGAAAGCGCTGAAATCTATAAAGAAAAAGTCGCGGTCATCCACGGCGACAGGCGGATCACCTATG
>JAKLHS010000139.1 GCA_022710025.1 Caldisericota bacterium
GCTCCGCATAGAGTCCCCACGGCTCCGCGCCCCTATGCGTCCAGAGAACTCTCCTCGACAGTAAGTGAGGATCGCACGTCAAGATCAAGGGGAGCGCAGATACCGACCATCGATCGACGTATGCCTGCATAAGCTATCATCGCCGCATTGTCTGTGCAGTATTTCATAGGCGGGAAATACACGCGCACGTTCGTCGCTTTCCGAAAACCTTTCCTGAGTCTCTCATTCGCCGCCACCCCGCCGACAACCGCGAGGGCCTTTGGATGCAACTCCTGCGCAGCGCGCAGGGACTTCCCGACGAGCTCGTTGACGACGGCCGCCTCAAAGCTTGCTACGACGTCTGCAAGGTGATGTTCCAGTTCATCCTTCTCCAGAGACTTGACATAGTTGATGCCGGCAGTCTTGAGTCCACTGAAGCTGAACTCGTATCCCGTCTTGCTGAACGTCACGCGCGGGAATGTATGATATGCAGAGTCTCCGGTTGCGCCTATCCGCTGCAGGATGGGCCCTCCGGGGTAGCCCAATCCCAAGTACTTGGCGAATTTGTCCAGCGTTTCGCCGGCAGCGTCGTCACGAGTAGCGCCAAGAACACGATAATGGAGCCATTGGTCTACATAGACAAGTTCCGTATGCCCTCCCGAGACAACCAGGGCGAGAAGGGGAAGATCGTCTCCCGTCAACTGGTTTTCCGTCATATCGGCGTCCCGGAGGAAGGAAGCCATGATATGCCCTTCCAGATGGTTGACGGGAATGAGGCGTCGTCCGCTGGCGTACGATAATGCCTTGGCGGTTTCCACGCCGACAAGCAGGGATCCGACAAGCCCGGGGCCGTACGTCACGGCGATGCCGTCGATATCGTGGATCCGCATGTGCGCTAGCAACAAAGCTTCGTCGATCGTTGCTATGACGGTCGCGGTATGTCGGCGGGAAGCAATCTCCGGCACGACCCCCTGGTATTTGGTGTGAAAAGACTGTTGACTCGAGATGACGGACGACCAGACAAAGCCTGAGTCGTCGACAACCGCGGCAGCAGTGTCATCACATGACGTTTCAATTCCCAGTAGGCGCATTCCCCAGCTCCCTGGACATCACGAGCCCGTCCTCCATGTCATCTGGATAATACATCGGCTTCAAGCCTGTCGTCGCAAATCCAAGCTGCTCATACAAATGCTGTGCCGTCGCATTCGATTTGCGCACTTCCAGAAACGCGCTTTCCATCTTGAGATCAACAGCCAGATCCAGCAGAAACGACACAAGCTGACGCGCCACACCACGACCTCGATAGGCAGGATGAGTAGCGACATTCACGATATGCAAACGACGATCCTTGAACCATCCTCCGATGAATCCTACCACACGCTTGCCGACGACGGCGACGAAATACCTCGCATCGGCATTGAGCGTGATATCTACGACGAACGTCTCTTTAGGCCAGGGAGATGCATAGGATGCTTCTTCGATTTCCCAGATTGATGCAAGGTCCCGGACATTTGCGGCGCGTACGGTAATCGGCGATTGCACCGTCATCCGAGGCTCCGCGGTCGGTCAAACAGCTCCTCCGTCGTCCGGAGATATACCGGCTCAAGTGAAAGCGGGTCTTCTCCGAGAGCATGGATCCCCGCAGCTATCATGCTCCTGCACGTGGGATGAGCATCAAATTGCCATGCTACCTCTGGCCAGTCATGCAGGTTCAATCCGGTGAGCAGTTCTGGTGAAAACGCACAGGCCGCCAGCCCACGGGAATGCAGCACTGCGTCCAGAACGATCGAACCGCCGCATATGCCCGGAGCCTGAGACTGCAGAATGCCGTCGTGGTAAACGAACCGCTGCGCATAAAACTCGTTGCGCCGCGCATCGAGCAGCGCCCACACGCTCTCATATTCGCAGACGCTGTCCAAAGCATGAATCCCGGCCCATGCAACTGCCTCGAGAGTAGAGATCGACGCAAGCGAACAAGGAAGAGCGTAGGCAATTCCTTTGGCGATGCTCACTCCCACGCGCGTTCCCGTGAACGTGCCAGGGCCTTTGGTCAAAAGGATCGAATCCATGTC
>JAKLHS010000014.1 GCA_022710025.1 Caldisericota bacterium
TGTCTTATAATCCCAAAACGTCTTATATTTTTCGGACGGCATCATGGTAATGTTGAAGTGTTTTCTGTCAAGTCCCAAAAACAGGAAGTGTGAAGGCACTATGAATAAAGAGACGATGCCGTTCACGTACTTTCCATGAGCCTCCAGAGCAGATATAAAACATTACGGGCAGCCGATTCCAGATCAGCGGCGGGAATATCCGAGGCAATATCGGAGGCGGCATGATACCATGACGCTTCCCGTCCATGCCCGGACACCATGCATGAAGACACTCCCAATGCACTGAACGTAGCGTGGTCTGATCCCAGCGTCCAGGGGATGATCGACAGCGCCGCACCGTCCTCGATCGCCATCTGAACAGCAGCCATCATTCTTGTGTCTCCCGCTGCCACGGAAACACCGAGTCCCGGAGAGGTACGACGCATCATATCGAGATCCACGACACCGATCAGCGTTTCCCGGAGATCCGGCAATGCCGTCACCAGTGCCCGTGAACCGAGCAATCCTTCCTCTTCGCCGCTGAAGCTTGCTAACCACACCGACACCGGCGGTGTTCCCGCCCTGCTCAGGCAACGCGCCACCTCCAGCAGAACCGCCACACCCGAAGCATCGTCGTCGGCTCCCGGATAGATCGTTCCAGTGCGATCCGTTCCCAGGTGGTCATGATGCGCACAAAGCAATATCTTTCTCTCAGCGTCGCGGCCGGGCACGACACCCAGGACGTCGTAGGCAGGTACGGCAGGGTTCCAGTCGGCCGATATGGCATAGCGAACCGTCAGCTTCAGAACCCGCGACACACCTCGTCCAGCCCAAGCTTCCGCGGCGAGTACGTCGAAGTCCATCCCGGCTGCCCAGAACAGAGAGCGAGCGCCCTCGGTCGAAACCAGGGTGGACGGCGGCGCATCTGGTATGGCAGAAACCGTCTGGCCGCGCATGTCGAAGGGATTTGGAGAGGAAGGGACATCCAGGATGACGACGCCGACGGCCCCATGTGCCGCTGCCCGCTGAATCTTGGCAGCCAGGTAGATCTGCTCCTCGGGAACTGACCATGACGGCGGGCTGTAGCGAAAGACAACGGCGACTTTCCCTTCGACATCGACTCCCGCATACTCATCATGTTCTGCTGTCGTGGTGCCAAAACCGACCAGCACTGCCTGCGCTTCGACACTGCCGTTCCCGGCATATGGCATTGCCATGCTCCTGTCACCAAGAAACGACTCGCCCGCGAAACCTCGCGCAGTAATGCCGGAAAATGCCGTGATCGAGTACAACGGCACCTCGTACTGCAGGAGGTAATCATCAACGCCTTCGGGCGTATCGAGCCCGGCCTCTTTCCAAGCATTGGCGATCCATGCAGCAGCCTTGGCTTCCCCAGGAGTTCCCGTGCGCCGTCCACTGTACGGGGCGGACGCAAGTTCTACCACGACCTTGTGAACCTGCTGTGCGTCAACGGCCGCGATCGCGCGATCGCGGCCCGCCAGACTGTCCTGCCGGCTACACCCGGCAATCAGTGTTATTGCAAGCAGAGCAACGATCCAGATTCGCTTCATGCATGCCTCCCGATACCCAACCCCATACCGGCGCCTCTCCGCAAACATGCCGGGCTTGTCCTTATCTTGACTCGCACGGACGGCATCTTACAATGAGGGCGCATCAAAACTATCCTGTGAGTAGTATGCACGGACGGAGGTCAAGGTACAGATGAGAATCGGGATCCTTACCGGTGGCGGAGACTGCCCTGGACTCAACCCGGCGATACGAGGCGCCGTCTTCAGAGCGCTCGACCACGGAGATCAGTGCGTCGGCATCATACAGGGCTGGCAGGGACTCCTGACATGTGAGACCGAACCTCTTGATCTGAAGAGCGTTGACGAAATCATTGATCGTGGCGGAACGATCCTGGGCACATCGCGCACCAATCCGTTCAAAGACGCGGCACTCGTTCAACAGTGTATCAACAACATCGGGGTCATAGGACTGGATGCGCTCATTGCCATTGGAGGCGATGATACACTGGGCGTGGCTGCCAGATTCGCCGCATTGGGTGTCAACGTCGTAGGTGTGCCCAAAACAATGGACAACGACCTCTCGGGGACTGATTTCACTTTCGGATTCGATACCGCCGTCAATATAGCGCTGGACGCTTCGCGCAGGTTGAAAGATACGGCGTTGTCGCACAGGCGTATCATCGTGCTTGAAGTCATGGGGCGTCATGCGGGCTGGGTAGCATTGTACACCGGCATCGGTTCCGGAGCTGATTACACACTGATTCCCGAAGTGCCCGTAGACTGGGACGCCATGATTGCGCAGGTTATGACAGCATACAGGCGCAAGAAATATGCGTTTGTCGTGGTCAGCGAAGGCATCACCGTGACCGAGAACAAGAACGAGAAGCTGGATGACTTTGGACACATGCTGCTGCAGAACCGCGGTGTCGGCCCCGAGGTAGCCCATGTCATCGAGGAGAAAACGGGTATCTCGACACGATCGGCCACGATCGGACACATCCAGCGTGGAGGCAGTCCAACGCTTTTTGACCGAATACTGGGAACGCGCGTGGGTGTCAAGGCGATCGATATGATTCATGCCGGCGAGTTTGGCAAGATGGCCGCTCTCCAGGGTACCGACATCGTTGCTATCCCCCTGGCGGAAGCCGTGGGGAAACTCAGGACGGTCCCAAGAGAATGGATCGCCTTGCTGGAGGTCCTCTCCAAGTAACAATGAGACGCATTGGAATACTGACGAGCGGGGGTGATGCCAGCGGCATGAATGCCGCTATCAGAGCGGTCACCCGGACTGCTGCATCCATGGGTGTAGCCGCCATTGGATTCGAGCGCGGCTTTGACGGTTTGATGACGGACACATGGATCGAGCTGAACGCACGCAGTGTTTCCGGCATTGTCGAACTGGGCGGCACGATATTGAAGACCGCCCGCAGTGAGCTTTTCAGGACCGAGGACGGTCGCAGTCAAGCGGCGGCGGTACTCAGGCATGACGGAGTCGACGGACTGGTCGTCATCGGCGGCAACGGCTCGCAAACGGGTGGATACCAGCTCAGTCGGATGGGCGTCCCCGTTGTCGGCGTGGCGTCCACGATCGACAACGACATGTACGGTTTTGATTACACGATCGGGTTCGACACGGCCGTCAATACGGCTGTCGATGCGATAGACCGCATTCGTGACGTCGCCGAGTCGCATGACCGTGTGTTCGTCGTCGAAGTCATGGGCCGCGACAACGGTTCGATCGCGCTGGAAGCCTCTCTCGCTACGGGAGCGGATATTGTGCTCCCCCCCGAACTACCGTTCAGCCTCCCTGCGGTGATCACACGTCTGCGTGACGATATCATGGCCAGAAAGAAACACCACGTCATCGTCATAGCGGAAGGCGCAGGCCGCGCCCAGGACCTCGCCGCCTACATCAACGCCAATCTGCCCGTGGAATGTCGAGCCACGGTACTGGGGTATGTGCAGCGGGGTGGCAGTCCGACACGATTTGACCGTATTCTGGCAAGCATATCCGGCGAGGCGGCTGTTGTCGCACTCAGTGAAAACCGCTCCGGCATCATTGTCGGGATGCGGGATGGCCATGTCGTCCTGCAAGACGCCCTTGAAGCAGTGACAAGGCGCAGTCCTCTTCGGCCGGAACTCGTCAAGCTCCTCGGCCGCGTCTCCATTTAGGGATCCCATGGGCCGGGTGCTCAAGTCTCTTTCGTTCCAGATCATCCTGACCGCTCTTCTGATCGTCGGTTTTTCGATGGGATTCCTCAGCAATCGGCTCATCATGGAGTTCCAGCAGGAGCTTGTTTCCAAGGAACAGGAGACACTGGAAGCCATCGGCTCACAGGCCGTTGAACGCTGGAATAGGATGTACCGTGAGTTGTCTGTCTCGTACAAATTTGACGGCCTTACCCAGAACCAGCAGGACAACCTCATGCGCATCTTCCTGTCAAAATCATTCGGGGATTACATGCTGACGTTCAAGGACAATTTCCCGCGCGTCGGCATCGGATATGAGGTTCCTCTGTTCGACAACGGATTGACTTATCTCAACGACCCCGCGCGCGATTCCCTGTCCAAACTCTCGGTCGCGCTGCCCCTCAAGGCGGGGAAGCGCACGGTCGGGTATCTTGTCGTTGATCGTGATATGCCGCAGATCCTGGCCCCCATCCAGCGAGTGCAGTTTGAAGCCTTCAAGAGATCGACGGTGTCCATCGCGGCGAGCGGCCTCGTGACCATTTTCCTCCTCGCTCTGTTCCTCATTCGCCTTCAGACGTTGCGCCGCAGCGTCGTGCGTCTCAAGACTGACCTCGATACCCCCGTCCCGCACGGCGGAGGAGAGCTGGGAGAGATATCTTCCGCTGTGTCAGACCTTGCCCGTTCGCTGAAACGGAGTATCGAGGAAGCCAAACAGACAGAGGCTCTCAAGACTCTCGGCACATTTACGACGGGTATCGCCCACGAGGTTCGAAATCCTCTGACCAGTATCAAGGGGTATGCCGGTCTGCTCGAGAAAAAATTGCAGGGACGTCCCGAAGCCAAGTATGTGACGCCCATCAGCAGCGAGGCTGACCGTTTGGAAGCCCTCGTCAAGGATCTGCTCACCTTTGGACGTCCGTCGCCGCTGCAGCCGGTCGAATTCGATCTGCGCGGCTTTTTCGAGGGGCTGGGCGAGCTCATGCACCAGCAGTTCGAGGATGAACATGTCGCGCTGAACATAGAAGTTCCCTCCATGACGGTAACCTGGGATGCCCGCCAGTCGGAGCAGCTGTTCATGAACCTTTTCCAGAATGGTGTTCAGTCCCTGCACGGCATACAGGACGGATGCGTCAGCGTTGCGGCGCATACGGAAGCAGACAGAGTCCTTGTCGAAGTACGCGATAATGGAGTGGGGATCCGGGAAGAGGATAAGCCGAAAATGTTCACTCCCTTTTTTACTACAAAAGAACACGGAACCGGTCTGGGATTGCCGATCTCTCAGAAGATCGCTGCCCTTCACAATGGCGTGATCACGTTCGAAAGCTCGGAAGGCCGTGGAGCGACGTTTACCGTGAACCTGTCAAAGGTCGTCAAATCAGGTGTTTGACTCAACTCTCCAAAGCCATAGAATGTACAAGCGCCTATGAAAACCCAAAGCAAGCTTATCCTGGTCGTTGATGACGAAGAGAACATCCGCGAGCTCCTGCGCGAATCACTCGAAGACGATGGTTATCGCATCAACGTTGCGAAGAACGGCCAGGAGGCCGTAGAGAAGGTCCGCGCCCTGAACCCGGACACCGTTCTGATGGACGTGAAAATGCCCGTCATGAGCGGCATGGATGCATTTCTCAAGATCAAGGAATTCCAGCCCGACCTGCCTGTCATTTTTCTCACAGCCTTCGGCTCTTCGGATCTGGCTATCTCGGCCATGAAGTGCGGCGCATACGATTACCTCACCAAACCCTTCGACATCGAGGAAGTGCGCATCAAGGTCAAACGCGCCCTGGAGCTGCGCGAACTTTCCTCCATGTCGGGACGTGTTCATCCGGACGACATATCTGTCATCAACAACGACGAACTCGTCGGACAAAGTCCACTCATGCAGGAACTATACAAGCAGATCGGCAAGGTAGCTGCTTCTGATGCGACCGTTCTCCTGCTTGGTGAATCCGGGACCGGCAAGGAACTCGTTGCAAAAGCTATTCACAGCAACAGTCATCGCAAGGGCAGCTGTTTTGTGGTTGTGAACTGCGCAGCCATTCCGGAGAATCTCCTCGAAAGCGAGCTGTTCGGCCACGAGAAGGGCGCTTTCACGGATGCTGTGGAAACGCACATCGGCAAGTTTGAACAGGCATCGAGCGGAACCATTTTCCTGGACGAGATCGGGGACATGTCGCTTCCTCTTCAGGCGAAACTTCTCCGCGTTCTTCAGGATGGCGGCTTCGAGCGCGTCGGCGGCCGTGAGCGGCTTACCTCGTCGGCACGCGTCATAGCCGCGACCAATCAGGACCTTGCGAGACTCGTGTCGGAGCGCAAGTTCCGCGAGGACCTCCTGTACCGCCTCAACGTCATTACGCTCCGTCTGCCTCCTCTGCGTGATCGCAAGGGCGACATCGCGCTTCTTGCCCGCCACTTTGTGCGCAAATACGCATCCAAATATGGAAGGGACGTGACAGAAATCGCTGGCGCAACAATGTCCAGGCTGGAAGAGCATGACTGGCCGGGAAACGTCCGCGAGCTCGAAAACGTCATGGCCCGAGCCGTCATCATATCGCAGGCACACGTAGTCCTGCCGGAGACGGTGGATATCGGCTCTCAGCCGGTCATCCGTCATCAGCAGGAACCCGGCACCGCGTCTGTGACGGCAACACTGGAACAACCAGCGGTATCCGTGCCGGCAAGCGGTCTGCGACTGTCCGATGCCATTCAGCAGATGGAAGTCGAGATGATCCGCAAGGCTCTCAGGGAGTCCGGCGGGAACAAGACCAAGGCAGCGCAGATCCTAGGCATCTCACGGAAATCTCTGTTCAACAAGATCCGCGATTACAAACTACAGGAACAGAACCAGTAGCTGAGTACGAAGTCTTCCGGATCACCTTCGTGAACCGCTGCTATGCCGTTATTCCTGAGCCACCAATCGTTGAATTCGCCTGACTCCCCGAAGAATCCCGGCTACTCCTCTCGACCCTGTTCCTTTTTTGTTTGAGGCTTCTCGCGCATGACGATCACCGGTCCCAAAACCGTAGGACCCACGTGACACCCAATCACGCACGAGACTCTGTTGTACTCGACGGGAACGTGTAAAACCGATTCCATCCAGTCGCCGAACTCCTTCGCCTCATCCCAGTTATCCGACCAGTGAAGACCGGCTGCGACGACGCCGTGCGACGCCATCTCCTGGACGAGTTCCTTCAGCCGCTCCTTGCCGGCACGCAAGGTGCGAATCTTATCGTGAGTCACCATCCGCCCATCGTCGTCAAACCACACAATGGGCTTCAACTGGATGATCGTTCCAAGCAGCGCCTGCGCCCCGGTGAGACGTCCTCCCTTGTACAGCCAGTGCAAGGATTCCATGATAAAGAACACCCAGGTTCGTTCACGCAGTTCGTCGAGGGCGCTCACGATCTGCGCGCGGCTCTTGCCCTCGTCGGCCATTTTTTTGGCCAGTCTTCCCATTGTCAGCTCGCAGTAGCCACTCTGTCGCGAGTCGACGATCGAGACTCGATCCTGAGCTTCCAAGATGTCGACCGCGACACGCGCTGCATTGACTGACCCGGAGATCGCCCCGGAGATCATCACACAAACGATCTCGTCACCTGCGTCAAGAATCGGGCGGAAAACATTAACCAAATCGTCCGGATTCGTCTGGGCGCTCTCAAAGACGACTCCTGCCCGCTCCTTTGCATAGAATTCCGCCGGCTTGATGTCGATACCGTCACGATAGACCCTGTCCCCCTCGCGAACATAGAGAGGAATCATGATGATCCCGGCTTTGTCAAATTCCTCAACAGCCATACCACATGTCGAATCCATGACTACCCTGATCATAGCGCTCCTTTCGGGGACCGGGATACGCATGCCCTCCCCAGGACATCAGACAACGATACAAAAGGCACTGTTGTACGATTCAGGAAAGCTGATCCGGTGCTGTGCACCGGCACCTACGATTTTGCGATGATGCAGGGCCCCAGAAGATCAGGGCCGGTATGCACTCCTAACACGCAGGAGAGCTTGGTCATGGCGACAGGCGATTGCAGGATCTCTTCCATCTGCGTGTGGAAATCCTGCGCCTCCTCAAGGTTGTCCGGCCAATGAAGAGCAGCAGCTTCGACGCCGTTCCTGCCTGCTTCGGCGACAAGTTTGCACATGCGATCCTTCGCGACTTTAAGCGTTCGCGTTTTCTCATATGAGACCATCAATCCCGCGTCATCGAACCAGACGATCGGGTTCAACTTTATTGCGGAGCCCAGGAGATACTGCGCTCCGCTGAGACGCCCTCCATGAAACAGCCACTTCAGCGATTCCATGATGAAGTACGTTTTTGTTCGTTTTCGAATATCGGCCAGCGCTTTCACGATCTCAACCCGGGATTCCCCGGCGTCCGCCATCTTTTTGGCAGTACGGCCAAGATATGCCTCGCCAAAACCAGACTCACGGGAGTCGATGATGCTGATTCTGTCCTCCGCGTTGAGCATCTGTGCTGCCACATGTGCCGCATTCACGGAGCCCGAGATGCCACTCGATATCAGCACGCACATGACCTCGTCACCTGCATCGACGATCGGTTTCATGACATTTACCATTTCTGCGGGGTTGACCTGCGCCGTCTCAAAGACAGTGCCCTGACGCTCGCGTTTGTAGAACTCGTCGGGAAACACATCTATCTGTTCTCTGAGAGTCTTCTCACCTTCCCGCACATAAAGGGGGATCATCGTGATGCCTGCATCCCTGAACTCCTGCTCAGTCATGCCCGTCGTCGTATCCATGACAATCCGTATCATCTGATGTGCACCTCCACTGTATGGGTCAAGTGTAGCAAAACCGTGCCGTGCAGCAACTCTGTCCACGATCTGCGTCAAGTATCGGCGAAGCCATCGTTTCCGCTTCATCATTGCTATTCGCCGCGGCAGCCATAGACTGTCAGCGTTGACATAACGCCCCGACGAAGAGCAAACAGGACGGGGTTCACATGAAATTCCGGTGCGGAAAGGTCTGATGGGATGAGGAGAGTTTTGCGCGTTGGCAGGCGTGGTATTGTGATCTCCACCCTCGCCATCCTGACGTGGCTGATTCTGGGCACACGCTCGCTGTTTTATGTCGCTGTTTTCATGACTGCGTATACGGTCCTCATGGTGCCGCTTGTATTGCAGACGAGCGATCACGTTCAGGTCACACGACATCTGCGACAGGCAGTAATCCAGGTGAAATCGGGGAACTTGCTCACCATCGCTGCCGACGGGCTGCCACGGTACTCTCCGATCTCAATTCAGCTTCAGCCTGTGCTGCCGGCATACATCATCCAGGAGGAAGGACGCTGGAATCGATGTGTCTACTCGTTGCGCTTCCATGTAAATCGGCGCGGTGTCTATGATCTCGGTGAGTGTATCCTTACCGTCACCGATCCTCTTCGCCTGTTCCGTATCAGCCGGCGTGTTCCCGCACAGGAATCGCTGATCGTCTTTCCCACCGTTCTCCCGTTGGAAAAACTGCGTATCTCGCTCACATCCCCCCTGGATGGCCAGCGCGTCAAGTTTGCACCCAACTACGACGTCGCGCAGCTTGCGGGCGTACGCCCGTACGAGAGCGACCCCATGAATCGCATTCATTGGAAGATGAGCGCCCATCGCGGGGATCTCATGGTCAAGGATTTCAGCCCCTCGGCATCGAAGACTCTCGTCGTTCTGCTCAATCTGACCCTTCGCCGCGAGCCGAGTTTCACGATGGAAACGTTCGAAGACTACATGACGACGGTTACTGCAAGTATCCTCCAATACGCGTACGACCAGAAACTGCCCTTTGGTCTCACCATCCTTGGTGAGAGCACATTGAGTTCGGACGGGTACTCAAAAGATGGAACACACCTGTTTTCGTGTCATCGATTGCTTGCACAGGCACGCGGACGTATGGACCGTAGCCCTTCCAGCACTGTCTTCCTCGACTACCTGCACAGCAAACGGTTTACGATTCCACGCCGATCTCAGCTCTTTCTTATCCAGCAGGAACTCAGGAACGAGGAAATCGGGGAACTCCTGCGCATCCAGGCACAGTTCGCGCGCGTTTCCATCTGCCTTTTCCCCTACGGCAGCTTCCTCCTGTATGGTGAGCGCCCAGTTCCCTGCTTCATGCCCGATGTCGATCAGATCGTACAGCTGAAGAAGACCCAGAGCATCCTGCGAGACGCCAGCGTGGATCTTTCGGTCATCGGCCTCAACGACACGCTGGCCGCACTGGGAGGATAAGATCGACCATGCAGAACCGAGATGAGACAGCGCTTCACCTCCTGTTTGTGTTGATCTCTACCGCTCTGGTGTTCTGGACCGCGCGTGCCGCCATCCCGTTCTGGATCGTCCTGCCGGCTTTTGCCATAACAGCAGCCGCACCATGGTTGCGCCGTCGCAGGCTTACCTGGGAATCGATCGCCGCTGTTGCCATTATCTGTATTGTTGCCACACACCGACAACGGTTGGCCATGGATTATGCGGCTCAGTATCGCCAGTTTTTCTTCCTGCTGGTACCGATGCTGTTCTACGCCGGCGTCGTGGTGACGGCAGGAAAAAGACCCGGCAAAACGATCTACCTCGGCAACGTTATCTGGCTGGCGTTACTCGTCACCCTCGACGTAGAAGGCGCTGCCGTCTCGCTGTGTATCCTTTCGGTACTCATCCTGCTGGCGCTGCTTCTCGCAGGCACTGATCAGGATCGATACCGGTTTCTTCCACGATTGATCCCTGTGGCGATTCTTGTTATCGCAGCTACACTTCTAGCCTCGATACTGCCCGTGGAAACCGGTCCTTTCAGCGCCTCGACAGCACAGGGATTGCAAGAATACCTGTTCGGCCGCGCTACAACGTATGACTGGCGCGCAGGCAGATACGCCACGGACTGGTGGAAACCGTGGCCTGCCGCCGCCACGAACCGGATCGGCTCGTGGCTGATGCGGGCGGCTGCAACCGAAGAGTTCGCTGTAGTGGCTGCCCCTGTAGTTCTGTCCGCCCTGGCCATCGCTCTCTCGTGGATATTCATGGGTGCCGTTCTCCAGCAGGGACCCGGCAGGGCCGCACGGAGACTTGTCCCATCGTTCTTTCTCCTGGGCATCACTGCCATCTTGTACGGCGTACTCGTCAGTATGCACAGCAAACAGCTCAATGTGCTGATGTTCGGACCATCCTCGCCGTGGATGGTCGACGGCGAGCAGTTTCTGCCACGTACATGGCAGATGTTCCTGATCCTGCGCTCCGAAGTGGCGTTGGCTGCAACGCCCCTTATCCTCGGGCTGCGGACAGCAGTCCGCGTCGTTGCCGTTCTGATCGGGGCGCAGAGCATCTCCACCTGCATCCGGCAAGCGATCGTCACACAATGGGACAAGCTCGAGGGTATCGGCAGACGGCGCGACCGAATCGTCATCGAGCGCACGATCAAGCGTATCAGGAACCTCGAGGATGACGAACTGCTCCGTGATCCCAGGGGTTCGGTGATCGCCATGTTTTACATGGCTGCCAATGCTCTGTATCCACTCGACCTCGCCATGGTTCGCGGTGAAACTCCCACCGAGCTGACGGCAAGGGTCGCACGCTGGTATCCCGATATGGCCGGTCAGATAGAAATCCTCGGCAAGCTTTTCT
>JAKLHS010000140.1 GCA_022710025.1 Caldisericota bacterium
ATGGTCGGGACAAATCGCATGGCTATGCTCATGACGAGAGCTATCTCGCCGGAGGGGATCCCGACATACCGAAACGGTTGCAGCAAGTCTGAAACAGCATCTGTCAACTCAATGGGCGATGTGCTGGCCGTCAGCAGCACGCTGACGAGAGTCAGTAATATCAGCCGGCACAGGATGAACCCTGCAAGACTAATGCCTTCGCGCGTGATCCTCACGAAACCCCAATGCCATATGGCAGACCCTGGTGTGAAGAAAAGCTGGATAATGACTGTAAGGACGATCAGAAATACAATCGGCTTCAGTCCACGCACAAAGAACCGAAGCGGGATTCTGGAGATTGTCATGCCCAGCAGGAGAAACACTGCGACGGGAAGATAATGGGCTGTCTCGCCGACGAGGAAAATGGCAACCATGATGATGATAGTCGCCACCAGCTTCACTAAAGCGCTGGCTCTGTGTACAAAGGAGTCGCCTGGATAGTGTTGGCCCAGGACAAAACCTTGCGCAAGAGCCACTACGCCTCTCCCCTGGAAGCTATCTGCGCTTTCAGCGAATCGAGCATCCGATTCGATGAATGCTCATCTACCTGGAAGCGCTCACTGCACGCCCCTATGGCGGCAGCCAGCCGATAGCTTTCCGGCAACTCAAGGCCTGTATCGCTTACAAGAGAGCGATTGCCGAAGAAATCTTCCGTCGGACCTTGAAATGCTACCATTCCTTCGTTCAACACTACTATTTGTGTGCAAAACTCAGCAACTTCATCCATATTGTGGGACACCAGGATGATAGTGATACCCGAACACCGTCTCAGAGATTCCAGCTCGGTGAGGATAGCTACCTTCGAACCGGAGTCCAGACCTGCCGTCGGTTCATCCAGAATGATGTACTTCTGACCCATGGACACGATCGAGGCTATTGCCACCCTTCGCTGCTCCCCTCCGCTCAACTGGAACGGAGACAGAGACAGGAAGCGGCCTGGATCAAGTCCCACCGTTTCCATGGCTCGATGAACGCTTGCATCGACCTGTTCTTTGCTGAAGCCACTGTTTCGACAACCGAATGCCACCTCGTCATAGATGGTCTCGGCAAAGAATTGATCTTCCGGATACTGAAAAACAATGCCGACTTTGCGTCGGATGGCGGCCAGGATCGCGCGATCATTCCGCGCCACGATACCGTCGACACTCACCTCACCGCTACTGGGGAGCAGGAGCCCGTTCAGATGTTCTGCCAACGTCGACTTGCCGGATCCAGTTCTTCCGACGATCCCGACGAATGAACCTTCTTCGATACGCACGGTGAGACCCTGCAGCGCAAAGAACTCGAAGGGCTCTCCACTGTCATAGACATAACTGACGTCTTTCAGCTCAATCGACATATCGCCTCGGCAAATTCCTCCGGCGTCAGACAAATCGGAAACGAGGACCACCGCTCCTGCATGACGTTCGAGGCACGTGTACTGAGTGGCAAAACAAGCTCTCCGGCTGCCACGATACGCGAGTTCGAAAAAACAGCTCGCGGTGAATCCCATCCAATGATTGCCCCCCTCACAAGTACGCCCATCTTCTGGGCGGCTAGCACCTCATCCAGAAGATGGGTCACGAGAACGATCCCGATCCCCAGTTCAGCATTCAACCGAAGCACGGTTTGCATGACCTCGCGGCGATTGATAGGATCCAGAAGAGAAGTGGCTTCATCCAACACGAGGAAGGACGGTTTCATGGCCAGAACCCCCGCGATGGCAACCTTCTGCTTCTGCCCCCCCGAGAGGCGGTGCGGTGGGTAGTCCCTGAAACGGTCCAGACCCAGTAACTTGAGCGCATCGTCAACTCGCCGCACCATCTCTTCATGCGGTAGCTCCAGGTTTTCAAGTCCAAAGGCAATATCGTCCTCGACGGTCGTCGCCACCAGTTGGTTGTCCGGATTTTGAAACACGAGTCCTACATCCAGGCCGGGGCGTATGTCTCGGCCTGCTGCATCACCAGCGGGCGAGTCAAAGCGAATGCTGCCCGACGTCGGACGCAGAAGCCC
>JAKLHS010000141.1 GCA_022710025.1 Caldisericota bacterium
GTCGGGCGCAGAGCATAGCGACAGACTTCATCCCTATGCCTCCGGTGGAAGAGCTGTTCTCGCCGGTGGTCTACACGTTACCACTGCAATTGCTTGCTTACTACACGGCAGACAGAAAGGGACTGGATGTCGATCAACCGAGAAACCTGGCCAAGAGTGTGACGGTCGAGTGAATCATGGATCGCGCATAATCGTCGTGTTTCGCTGCTTGGGCGCTGCTGTACAAGCCTTGTCTTCCTGCTATACTTCGAACGGTAAGCGCCCGTGGCCCAACTGGATAGGGTGATGGCCTCCGGAGCCGTAGGTTACAGGTTCGAATCCTGTCGGGCGCACCATTAACTTATCGCACGGCGTCCGGCTCACGTGGACGCTGAACGGATACCCGGCTGCTGGTGCTGGTAGACTCAGGGAGATAGTGTGAAAAAGCTCGTCATAGCAGAGAAGCCCAGTGTCGCCGAACAGCTCGCGGCTGTGATCGATCACTGCAAGAAGACCCGCGAATACTACGAAGGTGAACACTACATCATCTCCTGGGCGGTGGGACATCTTGTCGGTCTCGCCGAGCCTGAGGAGTACGACAAAAAGTATAAGCAATGGCTTCTGTCCTATCTTCCGATCATTCCAAAACCGTTTCGTTTCTCGGTGTTGGAGGGAGCCGAGGGACGTTTTAGCGTCCTCAAGAAGCTCATGATGTCAGATGACATCGATGAGATTATCAATGCCTGCGATGCGGGGCGAGAGGGTGAGCTGATCTTCCGCAACATCTATGCGAAGGCTGGGGCCAAGAAGCCTTCATCACGCCTGTGGCTATCCTCTTATACGGAGAGCAGCATCCGGGAAGGATTCCGCAATCTGCATCTCGAGACCGATTATGACAACCTGGGCCGAGCGGCGCTGTCTCGATCGGAGGCTGACTGGCTTGTGGGTATCAACGCAACGCGCGGGCTGACACGCCGTAATGGGTCTCTCGTCACCGTGGGACGCGTGCAAACGCCCGTGCTTGCCCTGATCGTGAAGAGGGAGAAAGAGATCCAGGCATTCACTCCGGAACCCTACTACGAGGTAGAAGCTCGATTCAGTGTATTGCCACAAGGAGAGCCGAGCTACATGGGCCAGTGGCATCACGGGTCGGAAACAAGGCTTGTGGATGAGACCGCCGCGCAGACGATTGTTGCAAGGTGTATGAACAAGCGGGGAAGAGTCCTGTCTTGCGTGCAGAAGGAAAGCCGGGTGCAGGTACCATATCTGTACGATCTTGGCCTGCTTCAGAGAGAGGCGAACAGTCTGTACGGCCTGAGTGCCAGCAGGACGCTGCGTGCCGCCCAATCTCTCTATGAGGAGAAGAGGGCGCTCACGTATCCGCGGACGGACAGCAAGTTCCTGCCAACTGCACTGCGAAATGAAGTCAAAACTGTCCTAGATGATCTTGCCGGTGATGAATACGGCGCGTATGTGGAGCACATCTGCCGGGAGAAATGGCGTATGCGCTCCTTTGTGTTCAACGACGCGAAAGTAAGCGACCACTACGCCATTATCCCCACGGGAACACGTATCGATAGAAGCAGCCTACCTCATGACGAGAGTGTTGTGTACGATATGGTCGTGCGGCGATTCCTCGCTCAATTTTTCCCTGAGGCTCTCCTTATGTTGACACGGATCGAGACTCTTGTCGAAGGAGAAACGTTTGGGAGCGATGGTCGGGTCGTGAAGCAGGCGGGATGGCTTGAGGTGGCTCAAAGAGACGCCGAGAGCAGAGAGCTTCCAGACATTACGGCCGATCAGACCGTTCAGACAAACAAGATCGAGGCGGAGCGAAAACTTACGAAGGCACCGGCCCGGTACACCGACGCGTCTATCATCGCAGCAATGGAAACGGCCGGCAAGCTCGTCGATGATGAGGAGCTTGCGGAGGCGATGAAGGAGCGAGGCCTGGGCACGCCGGCCACGCGTGCGGAG
>JAKLHS010000142.1 GCA_022710025.1 Caldisericota bacterium
ACGCAAGATGCCGCAGACGGTGAGTACGTCTACTGTCATGATATTCGTCGATGAAAGTGGCCGTTTCTCGCAGATCGGGCCGGCGACGCTCATGGGGTTCTGCGAATACATGGGGCTGGTGGCGGGGAGAGGAAACAGTCAGTATGCGTTCCCGACAATCATCCTCAGTCCCGTCTTCGGTACAAGGAGAGGTGAAGAGGAGCATGCCGTCCTACGTCGCGTCTCACTGATCTCACAAGTCAACAATAGCGGCGATGGGGATGAAGACGCGCGCAAGGAACGCTTTGTCGATGCGGTCCTTCAACTCGGGAACCCTGATGCGGGATCAGTATCGGAGATGGAGGATACGAACGGGGTGCCGACTGGATCATTTGACCAGTTTGATTTCGCGGGCGATGGAACCGTTCTGGCTGTCCTGAACGAGATCAATCGCAATCTGACACGTATTCGGGAATTACTCGAGAACGCTCATTCCAAGTGAGGCACGGAGCGATGGGGCAAGCACCTCTCGCCAGAAAATCGGATTCCGCTCGTTGTCATCATTGCCTCCCATCTCTTGCGTGTAGCTTCGCTCCATGGACGCTCTGACTCCGACTGCTCTGTTGGAGGTGCTTTCTCGATACGGAGTCACGCTGTCGAAACGGTTCGGGCAAAACTTCCTTGTGGACCGTAACGCTTTGTTGTCGCTGGCAGCAGAGATTCCGGCGGGTGACGATATCACTTTCATTGAGATCGGAGCTGGGGCACTGGCGCTGACTCGTGCCCTCGCAGCCAAGGGAGGGCGGGTTATCACGTATGAAATCGATACGAGGCTACAGCCCGTTCATAAGGCTCTTCTGATGGATGATGCCGAAAAAGTGCGTATAGATATTCGCTATGAGGACGCTCTAAATGCTGACTGGTGTTCGCAGGGGCCTTGTGGCGGGAGAGTGATCCTCGCCGGCAACCTGCCGTATCTGTGGTCGTCGGAGACGGTTTTGAAGCTCATACGGAGCTCGTGCATCAGACAGGCGTTTCTGCTGTTTCAGAGGGAGTTCGCCCTGCGACTCGTCGGTAGCACAGGAACAACTGCGTATGGTTCATTATCCGTCGCGGCCCAGATGTTTTTCTCCGTGCGGCGACTCCTTGACCTTCCGCCCACCGTTTTTTTCCCTCGTCCCGAGGTAAGCTCGACGTTCCTGATCTTTGAGAGACGAGACATCAGCATGGACGATGCCGAGCGCGATTCCTTCCTGAGGTTCATCCAACAAGCCTTTCTGCACCGGCGCAAAAAACTCGCGGATTTCTTCCGACGTCTTGACGTGCAGATGACTGGTGAACTGGCCTCTGTTTCCCAGCTCCGCCCCGAAGCCCTGACTCCCGCGGACTTCTTGGACCTGTTTCGGCATATCAAGGGTCAGGAACGTTCCTGAGGGCATCGCTGCAAGTGATTTGGCCGGTTGTCTTTTGAGGTGCCGGGAGTAGAATTTCAACGAACGATATATGTCATCCGGGGAGGCATTGTGCCATGAAGATTCAGAACGAAGCACGGTATGCGAAATCAGATGAGTGGGTGCAGGTCGAGGGAAATACTGCAACTGTCGGCATCTCTGATTACGCCCAAAACAAACTTGGGGATATTGTATTCGTCGGAGACATCTCTGTCGGCACAGTACTGAAGGCTGGGGACCTGCTGACCTCGGTGGAATCCGTCAAGGCGGCTTCTGACGTCTACACGCCGGTATCCGGTAAAGTCGTCGAGGTGAACCACGAGGTAACGGCCAAGCCGGAGCTCATGAACAGTGATCCTTTCGGAACAGGTTGGCTTGCCAAAATCGAGCTGTCTAGCCCTGATGAGCTGAATGGCCTGATGAGCGCCTCCGACTATGCAGAATACAGGAAGGAG
>JAKLHS010000143.1 GCA_022710025.1 Caldisericota bacterium
AATCTGACGAGAAAAAGGAGATCGCGCGCATCCTGCTCTATCTGACCGATCTCGTCGCAAAGGCAGCGTCCGACATCGAGAGGTCACTCACGGTCGCCGGTCATCTGGACGTTTGCCTCGCAAAAGGACGGCTCGCACGCCTCTGGAAGTGTGTGAAGCCTGTTGTAAGCCCAAACCTGGAGACCAGCCTAGTCAACGTCCGCAACCCCTTCGTTGCAGATTGTGTCCCTGTCTCTTTCTCAATAGGCAAAGATTATTTCATGGTCATCGTTACGGGACCAAATACCGGCGGCAAAACCGTAGCACTCAAAACGCTCGGACTTACCGTCCTGCTCTGCAAAACCGGACTGTTCATCCCTGCGTCTGATGGCTCTACCGTCGGTCTGTACGACAATGTCTTCGTCGATATCGGAGACGAACAGAGTATCGAGCAGAGTCTCTCCACGTTCTCCGCCCACATGTCGAACATCGTATCTGTTCTCAACCAGGCCACGCGCTACTCGCTTGTCCTGCTGGACGAACTCGGCGTAGGGACGGACCCGGAAGAGGGTTCCGCCATCGCCACGGGGATCGTGGATTTCCTGTATCAGAAACGTGTCACAACGGTGATCACAACTCACTACGGCGGCCTCAAGCTGCTGGCGTACCGGTATGACCAGGTTCGGAACGCGTCGGTGGGCTTCGATGCAGAAACATTGCGCCCTACCTACGAAATCACCATCGGGTCGCCCGGCGAAAGCCATGCGTTTACAATCTGTCAGCGTCTCGGCATACCTGATGCGGTCCTTTCGCTTGCCCGGCAGGAGCTCAGCAATGAGCACAAGACAACATCCGAGCTGATGAGCCGCATCGTCAGCGATTCGGAGGAAATCAGTCGTACACGTGATACGTTGAGCACGAATCAACATGAGCTGGAGCAATTACGCGCAGATTATGAGGTAAAACTGGCGGCGCTGGAAGCGAACGAAAAGCAGGAACTCAAGGCGGCCCACGCTGAGGCGCAGCATATCGTAGATGATGTCAGCAAGCGCATGGACGAACTGCTCAGACAATTCCAGGACAGCATCAAGACACAACCTCAGACCGCGCGCGAGGCAAAGATGGCAGTCGAGGCAACGCGGGAGGAACTGGTCCACAAGGCGGAACCGTTTGAAGAGAAACAGCCGTTCACGCCTGTCGAGGAGATCGCCCCGGGGGATCTGGTCATCATTACGTCCGTCAACAAGCAGGCGATCGTCATCGATGTGCTCAAAGAGAAGCGAAAGCTCGTTCTGCAGTCGGGATCCATGCGTACCACAGTCCCTGAAGCACAGGTCCGCAAACTGACGGAATCCGAGCTCAGTTCATATGAAAGCCGAGCCATGCAGTACTCAGGAGCACGGGAACCTTCCTTGCCGTTCGTTCCCATGAAGCTGGATCTGCACGGAAGTCGAGTAGACGAGGCATTGGAGAAGCTCGACAAATACATCGACGTTGCATACCTTTCAGGTCTGTCATTTGTCTATATCTGCCACGGCAAAGGATCTGGCGTGCTGCGCAAGCAGATCCATGAGTTTCTCAAGACCCTGCCGAGCATTGACCATTTCAGCTATTCGAGTCCTGAAGAGGGTGGAGACGGCGTGACGATTGCCTACTTCAAGTAGCAGAGGACTCCTTGAAAAACGATCAGGAACTCGTTTTCTTCGACCTGGAAACAACGGGCCTCGACCAGACGGTTGACCAGAT
>JAKLHS010000144.1 GCA_022710025.1 Caldisericota bacterium
ACTGATGAGGTGAAGAGACTCCTGAAAGCCGCCGCCACTATGCTTGCTATTGTCTGCATCGCGTTCGGAGCGTTTTCCATCTATATCTGGGTGTACGGGAACATCCAGCGCATAGAGCCTGCTGATGTCATCTGCGTGTTTGGAGCAGCCGTCTGGGGGAACGTCCCCTCGCCTGAACTGGAAGCACGCATTCTCTGGGCATCAGAGCTTTATCAAAAGGGAATAGCTCCTCGCATCTTCCTGTCCGGAGGGCCAACGGGTACGGCGATGACGGAAGCAGATGTCATGGGGATTGTCATGCAGAGACAGGGAGTCCCGCGCAGTGCCTTGATACTGGATGACTACGGCACAACAACCGCTCGTACTCTCAGGAATCTGAAGCGGTACATGGCAGGCAATGGGCTTACGACTTGTCTCATGGTATCCTCGCCATTCCATATGGCGCGGATCATGACGCTCGCCCGTCTGGAAGGGTTGATTGCCTGTACATGCCCGCCGACTACGACTCCGATTTCCGGCAGCTGTCTCAAGATGTCGAGAGCGATCCTGCGCGAACAGCTGGCACTGCTCAAGGATATCGTGATGCACGCCTTCCTGCCCGACTAAGCTCCGCAGGCTCGATTCCGGCATTGCCCGTCGGTGCTGTGGACAGGGGCGCTCGACGGAACCCGCCGCTCTCATCCATGAACCGTTCGCGGCGCGCAATCTTGTTCGCCGTTTGGGTGAGCCGTTCGACATATATCTGAACATCGTTGCAGGTAAGCGACGTCGACCGCCCTGTAATGATATCGGTCAGGGCTCCCAGTGGAACGACCTGGACGCCTTCGACAGCCGTCCGTATTCTGACCTGTGCACGGGCAAACACGATCACCGGTCGCACATGACACGGGATCCCCGGTCTCAGCTTGCCTTTTACGTACATGGCTTCGGCGATAGCCTGATGAATGAAATCCTGCTGCAGCGGCGTACCATTGCGACAGAGCCGGCCGTCCCGTAGCGCGATGGTACCGGTGTGGTTCTTCGTCTCAACGACGAACACTCCTGTCGGACCGATGACGACATGGTCCACATCCCCTGCGTAGAAGCCGAGACCGTGGAAAACATGGAATTCGTCGGGAAGCTGAGCCAGGACGGCACCGACGTCATACTCTCCATCCGCTCCGCCGTAGTACCGCCTGGCAGCCCTCTCCAGGTTGATGGTCTCCTTGACACACCAGGGAATCGTGCCCAGGGCCGCAACTCCGATCGCTGTCTCCCACCCGCTATACAGAAGCCCCCTCGTACGGAAAAACGCATACGTCAACAACCCTGCCGCTGCCAGGGGCAAAATGGTTCGAAGTAGCAGTTGATTCCCCTGACGGAACGCTGATCGCCCCGCCCGTCCGTAAACTCTTGCCACGACGCCTGTCTCCTTGACGTACCTCAAAACGCGAGACCAGTGCATTTCGACCCAAATGGGCTTATGTCTGGCATAGTATTATAGAATATTACAACAGAGTCTCAATGACAATCGGACAGGACGTCTGGCGATGTCGCTTTTTCGAGTCGAACAGATATACTGACGTGGACACAGCTTCGGAGGTTCCTGATGATCAAGTCCGTCAAAGGCACCAGTGATATATTGCCGCCGGACGTCTTGCTCTGGCAACACGTTGAGCATGTGATGGCCGACGTAGCAAAGGCATATGGCTATGAGGAAATC
>JAKLHS010000145.1 GCA_022710025.1 Caldisericota bacterium
CCCGTTGCCTGCCGGGGATGGAGTGCGCCGCCGATTCGGCCATGACCTGCGCCGAGATCGTGCTCGGCACGATGAAATGATCGAATCAATAGGGATATGAGCGCCCAGAAAGATCCTGCTAGGGACTAAATACTGCGCAAACAAGGAGGTATGCAATGAAAAGACTATCTATGCTCATGGTTGCTGTCATGATCTTCATCGCGGCATGTTCACAGAAGGACGGTGACAGCCGGCAGAATTCGACCGATACCAAGACATCTGCCCAGGAAACGTCCGCAATCGATTACACCCGGTACGAAAACCTTGACGTGGATTCGTACGATGATTTTAATTCACTGCCCGCCGATCTGAAGGAAGATGTCTATGCAAAGGCATTGCTCCTTGCCGGTCTGATGGATCGATCCAGAGGATGCAAAGAATGCAATGCTGTTTCCGCCGGCATCTATTCCACGATCAACTCGGTGGCCTGCCTGCTGTATCATTGCTGGAAGCCCATGGTCTCGTGCGTCATCGACGGAGAGTGCAGGACGCAGCTCATGTCTTTAGGCGACTGCGTTCTCAAGGGCGGCGACGCAATGATGCTGTGCTGTATCGACGTCTTTTCAAAGCCCAACGAGAAGCTCATGGCCATGATGTCGTCCCTGGGAGACAGCGGATGCATGCCTGAACCCGTGCTGAACTGCGCCCTCCCCACGAACAGGAACCAGATCGCGCCCGTCTCCCTGGCGGACCTAGAAGGCGACTGGTATGTGGTGCGCGGATTGAGCCCCGTCTACGACTGCTTCAGCGGCCAGAGATATTCGTTCCACCAGATAAGCGAGACCGTATCGACGTACGACTATACCTACTTCCCGAAGGACAAGGGAACCCCGACACTGATCAAATGCACCACCACCGCGATTCCTTTTGCCCCGGGCGAGACAGAGATCTTTCCGGGGCGCTTCCGCGTCAACTACACGGCCTATGGGATGCCGGGCGTTGACGACTGGTTCGTCCTGAGCCATCCAAAGAGAGATTACCTGCTGATATTCTACTGCGGGGCAAACGCCATGGACTCATACGTGGGGGGCATCGTGCTCAGCCGTTCGCTCGATACCGATATCCCCAAGGATATCCTGAATGCCTTTGAGGACGCGCTGGCCAATGCCGGCATCGCCGATCCGGTTTCGCTGGCGGATTTCTGCACCCCGGACAATTCGGGGATTACCTATGACGATACCGCTGAGAGCTGGGAATCGACCCTGTTTCTGTCCTCACTCTACTGACCTCATGCTCTGGTAAAAGTCAATCCAAAGGCCGCCCGTCACCAGGACAGCCCGTCCCTCCACGGGGTAGGCTGTCCTGGTGACGGCCTCTTTGGGAAGGGTGTCTACCGGATATGAACCAGGAGGCCCCTTGACGCCCCCGCCACCCCATGTCCGCTGTCATCCACTGTCGGCTGAGTAACGCATCATTTTCACAGAGCTTCCCTTTCGCCGCATCCACTGATGTCAGACGGCTCATCGCACCACCGCACTGCACGACGATGTGTACCGAGCGCGGGATGACGGTGTTCTCGGCACGCGTCGCCTTAGCGTCGAAGCAAACCATGGTCTGCTTCGAACCGGCGGCAGCGATCAAGGCCGTAAGAGACGGAGAGAGAATCATCATAGCTGCCATGAGCGACAGCACCTCATTCCC
>JAKLHS010000146.1 GCA_022710025.1 Caldisericota bacterium
ATCGGGACAGTGTCCGCCGACGACCCCGTCACTGTATTCGAAGTGTTCACCTCCATGGCGATCGTCTACTTCGCGCACAGGCACGTAGACATCGTCGTGTGGGAAGTCGGACTCGGAGGCCTCTATGACGCGACCAACGTGATCCCCGTGCCAGAGGTAGCCGTCGTCACGAACATCGGGCTCGAACACACGGATCGCCTGGGAAACACCGTCGAGGAGATCGCAGGTCAGAAGGCGGGCATCATCAAGCCCGGCGGCATAACGGTCATCGGCGCTCAGGACTATCCGGCTGCCGAGGCTGCGCTGCTGGCTCAGGCGGCAGTCATGGAGAATACGATCGCACTCGCCGGACGGGATTTCACCTGGTCCGCACCGCAATTTACCCGCGACACCGTATCATTTGATTATACCGCCCATATCCTCGGCCAAGACGTCATCCTGCCAAACGTCACCATTTCCCTGCGTGGCACTCATCAGGTTCAGAACGCCGCCAGTGCGATCACCGCAGCCAGCGTATTTGCTATCCGGAATAGCGTCCGCTTGAAAGAAGACACTGTGAAACGGGCCCTGAGTGAGACGTTCTGGCCGGGACGCATGGAACTCATCGAAACGGCTCCGCCGGTCGTGCTCGACGGAGCTCATACACAGACGGCGGCACGCTACCTGATAGAATCCCTGCGAGCCCATTTCCCGGGTCAGCGGTTTACCATGCTGTTCGGCGTTCTCAAGGACAAGGACATGGACGGCATCGCCGATATGCTGGGCCCCGAGATCGATACCATCGTCCTTACGCGCGTTCCGGACAACAACCGTGCCGCCAGTCCATGGGAGCTGGAAGAGAAATTCCGCCGGCATCATGCGCATGGTTCGATCGTCGTCGAGGACGACTTCGAGAAGGCGTACCGGACGGCGCTGAATCTTACACCGGACGGGTCCTGGCTGCTGGTCACGGGATCGCTCTACCTCGTCGGAGCCGTGCGGCGCCTGATGGGACTGTATACTTTTGTACGACAGTGATATTGTATAAAGCTGGGAGGTGAGCCATCGGAGCAACAATCACGGAGTTCTGGCAGAACTCCATCGTCCCGAATCTGAGTTCAGTCGTTCTCGGAGCAATCGTACTGATCGTGGTCATCCTCATATGGATCATCAAGGATTCGCTGCGCAGAGGTGCCAACACGGTTGCCTGGTCCGTGTTTACCGTTCTCGGCCTCGGCCTTGTTCCTCTCATCGTGTATCTTCTGGTGCGCGACCCCCTGACGCTGGACGACCGCGTGGCGGACAAGCTGAACGACGAAGTCCTCCGGCTTCAACGCAATTACTATGCGTTTCTTATGGACGAACAGGACAGAAAATGCCCGGTGTGCGGGCACGAAACGAAGCCACGGTATCGGTTCTGCCCAGCATGCGGAACAGAGTTGAGGAAAGTATGCCCGGCGTGCGGAGAGCTCATGGAGTCGAATTGGAGATCCTGCCCGCACTGCGGTCACAGAACGGAGCAATCCGAAACGAAAGGAGAAACAGTCTAGATGAGTGTCAAGACATTCATGGGAGGCATCCATCCCCATGAGAACAAGGAATGGACCAGGAAGTTGCCGATCGAGAGCGTTCCGACGCCGAAGTCGGTCGTCATCCATCTGACACAGGCTGT
>JAKLHS010000147.1 GCA_022710025.1 Caldisericota bacterium
CTGCTGGGCAAATCGCTGACGTACTTCGCAGGGTTTACGTCGGCCCACGTGGCGGTCGGTACGTTGAAGCCCGTTCTTATCCCCTCTCGCGCCGATGACGGACGGACGAAACTCATGTCTGTCGCGCTCGGCATCGTGTCTAGTTATTAGGAGGCAGCCATGACACCGATGACACGGTTGGCAGACATACCGGCAGCAGTGAAAGGAATGCCCCGCAAGCGGATGGCAGTTGCCTACGGCGAAGACGCCCACACGCTGCAAGCGGTGGGGCGGGCTGTAAGCGAGGGCATCGTGGATGCTGTCGTTGTCGGCAACAGGGCAAAAATCGCGGAAGTTGCCGCCGGGTGCGGAGTGAACATCTCTCTGTTTGACGTGATGGACGTCGAAGGAGAAATGCCGTCTGTGAAGGCAGCGGTGAAGCTGGTCCGTGAACACAAAGCCGACATGCTCATGAAGGGGCTGGCGCATACCGACAATTACATGCGGGGCATCCTTGATAAGGAGGCCGGCCTCCTGCCGGAAGGAGGGCTCCTGTCCCATGTGTCGGTGTTCGAGGTTCCGCACTATCCGCGGCTCTTGGTCATGTCCGATGTAGCCGTCATCCCGCTTCCGACTCTGGATGAGAAAGCCCGGATCACAAGATATGGTGTGGAAGTCGCACGTCGGCTCGGCATCGACACGCCCAAGGTGGCTTTCCTGGCCGCGAGTGAGAGTGTTGGCAAATTCGCAAGCAGCCAGGAAGCCGCGATCCTGGCCGGAATGGCAGTGCGAAGGCAGTTTGGCGCTGTCATCGGTGAGGGGCCCATCTCCATAGATTGTGCCCTGTTCCCGGAGGCGTGCGAGATCAAAGGTTTCAAAGGCCGCATCCAGGGTGACGCGGACGTGATCATCGTGCCAAACGTCGAAGCGGGCAACGTCTTCTACAAGGTCGTGTGCAGGTTCGGTGGAGGCGAGGTGGCGGCCATGGTCACCGGTACGACGGCTCCGTGCATCCTGACAAGCAGGGGAGATACCGAGGATTCGAAATTTTACTCTATCGCACTCGGGGCATTGAACGCCTGAAAAGCAGGATATAATAAAAGTTTGGAGCCGATTCTGCTCCAGCTTTTCCTGCTTGAAGGGAGTTGCCTCAGTGCACAGAAACGATCTCCGCAACATAGCTATCATCGCGCATGTCGATCACGGCAAGACGACGCTGGTCGACGCGATGATGCGACAATGCAAGTTGTTTCGCAACATCGACCAGATGGGCGAATGCATCCTCGACTCCGGTGACCTGGAGCGCGAGCGAGGTATCACCATTGTGGCGAAGAACATGTCCCTGACATGGAAGGGGATCAAGATCAACATCGTCGATACACCGGGGCATTCCGACTTCGGCGGCGAGGTTGAGCGTGTCCTACGCATGGTTGATGGCGTGCTTCTGCTGATCGACTCGTCCGAGGGCCCCATGCCACAGACCAGGTTTGTTCTCAAGAAGGCGTTGGAACTCAACCTGTGCCCCATCGTCGTCATCAACAAGATAGATCGTCAGGACGCGCGCATTCAGGAAGTCATCAATGAAACGTTTGATCTGTTTGTCGAACTCGATGCTTCCGAGGAACAGCTGGATTTTCCCGTCGTCTATGCCTCCG
>JAKLHS010000148.1 GCA_022710025.1 Caldisericota bacterium
TGTGATCCCGTAGCTTGCCCACGCCAGGAGCCACCATGTGTGTCCCTTGCGGGCTGCGACTATCGCCATCACGGTGAGGCCGATGCATATGACCGCAGCAGCGATCATCAGCATCTCGCCGGGCGGGGGGTAAACCGGTGTGAGGTGGAGCGGCCAGAGCAGCTTGGCCGGATAGAACATGATCGAGTAGAATGGATGCAGTGCATTCTGCAGAGGCGTGAACTTCATCACGATATCGCTGAGCTGGCTTCCGCGTGCCGCATTCATGGCAAGAATGCTGAACGCGCCGCTCACCATGAGGAAGGGAACCTTCTCGAAGATGAGCTGCTGCCATGTCGTGCCGCCTCGGGGCCTGCGTTGAATGAGAAGGTCAAAGAGGATCAACACCGCCGGCAGGACAACGGCAATTGATTTTGAGAGCACGGCAAGAATGAAGAACACGAAAGAGACCAGGTACCAGAGGATCGCCGGTTGTGTTCCCCTGAGCGTTGTGTACCGGAGATATGCCATACACGATGGGAGCGTGAAGAGCGCAAACAACAGGTCTTTTCTGTCAGACACCCACGCGACTGATTCGACGCGCGTCGGATGAAGAGAGAAGAGAGCCGCGGCGACAAACGCGCCGATGATCGCCGGAGTATCCGGCGGATCGGCTTGCGCTCCTGAGAACTGAGGTCCGTCGGGATGATCCATCAGCCGGAATCGCCGGAACAGCATGAGGCCGAACAGGAACACCAATACTGTGTTCATACTGTGGATGACGACGTTGCTGAGATGGTGTCCCCAGGGGCTGGCGCCAAACAGTTTGTAGTCCACCGCATGGGAAAGAAGCGTGAGCGGAGTGTACGACCTGTAGTGCGGTTTGGCGAACATCCAGGCAACGCTTTCAGCGGTCAGCTTCTGGATCTTGGTGTTCTCGTAAACATAGACGTCGTCGTCGTATTTCAGGAACTGGTAGTGCACCACCGGGCTAAAGACGAGGAATTGGAGGGCAGCGAGCAGCAGAGCTGCTGGAACGAGGTGCTTAAGTCGGTTCGGAAGTGCCATGAAAGAGCTTCCTCTGTTGGGTGCTTCCCCCCTGGTTCTCAAGATAGTGACTCTTTTCGAGAATATCTGCATATTGTCTCATGAGACCGCGATGCATGAGACGGCGATTCAAGGACGATGTCGAGCTTTCCGTCATAGGTTTTGGTGGAATCGTTCTCATGGGAGAGACACAGAGTGACGCAAACGATCTCGTTGCGGAGGCAATCGAGCGAGGCGTGAACTACTTTGATGTGGCTCCATCCTATGGGGATGGCGAGGCAGAGCAGAAGCTTGGGCCGGCCCTGCTTCCATTCCGGCAGAACGTCTTCCTCGCCTGCAAAACCACGGAACGGGAAGCTGGTCCGGCAGAAGCCGAGCTGTTGCGGTCCCTTGAGAGGTTGAAGACCGATCACCTTGACTTGTATCAGTTCCATGCGGTTACTCACGTGGATGAGGTCGATCGCATCTTTGCCCGGGGTGGGGCAATGGAGGCTTTTGCGAAGGCTCGAGATGATGGGCGGATACGATACCTGGGCTTTTCGGCGCATTCAGAGGATGCGGCTCTCGCAATGATGGACCGGTTCCCCTTCGACTCAGTTCTGTTT
>JAKLHS010000149.1 GCA_022710025.1 Caldisericota bacterium
GGAAGGTGACTCCCGCCACGGGATCGGTCTCTGTGCTCGTGAGTGGGACGGAATCCGTTATCAAATCTCTCCGGACGTCACAGGTATTGCCGTATGTCGACGTGAGCAAACCTCCGCTGGCAGACGGTACGTATATGGTACTCGTTGACGGTTTGACACAGGGGATCGTGTCCTGTTCGATAAATCCGCCATCGATTGCCGTAGACATTCAGAAAGGACCCTAGCGCGCTGTTTATGTCGTCCATGCCACGCCGGCGATACGAATCTTGCCGGAGCATCGCCGGCTCTCGTTTCCTTCGGTAAAGATGCCAGTTCTAGACGGATTCTTCGCGCTGTTCAAGGTTCCGGGCATCAGCAGCGCCCAGGAACTGGACATGGCGAAGCATGCGCTGGGTATCGGCAAAGCAGGCTTTCTTGGGACGCTCGATGTTCCTGCGGCGGGGGTACTGCCCATAGCCATCGGGGCGGCGACGAAGCTGATCCCTTATCTGCCGGCTGTTGAGAAAGAGTATGTTGGCGAAATGATTCTCGGGTTATCGACGGTAACGGACGACATTGTTGGCGAGGCGATCGATCGCTGCGGTGCAAACAACATCGGCGACGTCGCTGTCCGTTCGGCGATTGAGGCGGTTGCAGCAAGGAATAAACAGATTCCTCCGCACGTTTCTGCCAGACGGCGGGACGGGATCAGAGGATATGACGCTGTGCGCAAGTACGGCCGCTACCTGGAGTTTTCGCCGGCATCCGTGGCCGTGCATAGGATTGAAATCCTGCGCAGCGCAAATGATGGCGATCTCCAGAAGGTTGTATTGTCGATGACCGTTTCCCCTGGGTTCTACGTACGGGCGTTTTGCAGGGATGTCGGTATGGAACTCGGATGTGGCGCGTGTATGGGCAGACTGCTGCGGACAAGGGCCTCCGGGTTTGTCATTCATGATGCCTTGTCTCTGGAGGCATTGCGGAGACGCATCATCAGTGAAAATCTCTCTTTTGTCGTGTCCGGCATGGGATTGCCGGGTCTCCTCGGGTCGCTGCCATCTCTGTCGCTCAGTGTGCACCAGTGGAAAGACTTCTCTCATGGAATCGCGATAGACTGCGATCTGGAGACGGATGTGAATGCCGTGGTCATTCACCCTGATGGACGGGTAGGGGGTGTGGCGAACGTGCGGGACGGGAAGGCCAAGCCGCTGAGAGTGCTCCTCTCATGACCAGTGTCTATCTGTCGTCGCTGGAGTATCCCAAGGTCATATCCGCCGTGGCGTTGGGGGCATTTGACGGTGTTCATGTCGGTCATCAGTTCGTCCTCGATCAGCTCACCGCTCGAGGACGCCGTTTGTCACTATCAACCGTCGTTTACACGTTCCGACGAAATCCCAAGATCACGACACAAGGCATTGAGGGATTACTGTCTACGAACAGTGAACGCGTGGAAGCTATCAGTCGCATGGGCGTCGATGCCATCGTTCTGGAGGATTTCTCGGGGCGCTTTCAGAACATGATGCCCGGGGATTTTGTCAAAGAGGTGCTTCTCCAGCGGCTCAACGCTCAACTTGTCGTCGTAGGACAAGGCTT
>JAKLHS010000015.1 GCA_022710025.1 Caldisericota bacterium
AATCTCATCGACCGATTCTTCCCAGTCATGCTGCTCTATGAATGGAGCGTGAGTGTCGGCAGTCATCAGCTTGCTGCTTCCCAGCCTGCCAAGCACCCGCCTGAGTTCGGGTTGGAAAACCACAACCAGCAGCAGGGGCAGAAAGGATGTGGAAAAACTGAAAAGCCAGCTGAATACGCTGTTCAGAGCCAGCAAACCAGTCTTCAGACTGATCCACTCGGCACCATAGACCAGCAAGTAGTAGATAATAAGTCCCTGTGCAAGTTGGAGAGCTCTCGTATTCGAGATGAGCCTGAGAACCACGTAGATAAGGACAGATGTCAATGCGATGTCGACGACGATCGAGGCTACGCGCCCAGGCGTAAGGCCGATAAACAAATCTGCGAAGAATTTCTGGAGATAGACCATATCACCTCTTGGCGACGACAATCATGCGCTTGGACTCCGGTCCCAAGCGTGAGCCGTCGTAATCCCCATACCATTGAACAGACCGTAAACCGGAAAGCGTGATCATGGTATCCATTTCAGAGACAGTATACATACGAAGTGTTCGCCTGTATTCATGCTTGCCGGAAGGCCCTTCGACGATTCGCCTTGTAATGACAGCCCCCCGGGCAATATCGAGCTTCCGGCGCTCGGCTATCAGTTCATCGCCGACTTCGTGCCACTCTTCTGCCACGAAGTGCCTGATGATATAATCACGATTCTCGACGTCCACAAAGACCAATCCTTTTGTTTTCGTATGTTTCGCCATGTTTTTCAACACCAGCTCGTCTCCCGCCGACTCCCCGAAGTACCCGAACGAACTCCACAGCGATAGTGTAAGATCGGCTTCCAGACTCAAGGTCATAGTCCTGCTGTCCGCCGTCACAAATCTTGCATCGAGTCCCTCAAGGCGAGCCTGTTCCTGGCATCTCGCTACATAGTCTGGGTTCATATCGACACCTGTTACCCTGAACCCGAGGCGCGCCAGCACTAAGCTATGGCGTCCAAGCCCACAGCCAACATCAAGGATCACAGCCTTGGGAAGAAGCGGACAGAGCATGAGAATCTGTCGAACCTGCTGAACAGTCCTCGCTGGATCCACAGTGTCAAGGAAAAGGCGCCTGTACGTATCGTCGAAGTACTCGTGAATCCAATCACCGCTCATCATGTGGTACAGATACTAGGTCATCAAAGCCAAAATGCAACCGCATACAGGCCGGCACTGAAGAGTGCGTGGTTTCCGCTTGACAGTGCAATCCCTGCAAATAGGATGTATTCATGCAAATATGGCGGTGCATCGTCTCCGGTATCAGTGCTTCCGCTGAGAACATGGCACTCGACGAAGCACTCCTCGCATCCGCTTGCCGCACTGGTATACCGGTGCTTCGCTTTTATGGATGGTCTCCTGCCACCGTATCGATTGGATTCGCTCAGAAGGTGGCGGAAACGCTGAATCTCGAGGAGATTGCCAAACGAAAGCTGGCTTGGGTACGGCGACCAACCGGCGGTCGAGCCGTGCTTCATGATATGGAAGTCACATACTCGGTCTCGGTACCAGCGTCCGCTCCGTTATATCAACTGGGGCTCGCCGCTTCTTATGAATGTTTGTGCCATCCCATCATCATGGCTCTGCAATATCTTGGAATCCCCGCAGTGCTGTCGCCTCATTCGTCGGCGGGATTTATCTCCGCATCATGCTTCACGGCTCCCGGAACAACGGATATTCTGGTACATCATAGGAAGATAGTCGGCTCAGCGCAGGTACGCAATCGGGATGGTTTCCTTCAACATGGCTCAATCGTGCTGAGGCAAAATCTTGAAACCCTCTTTGCCGTGGTGCGCACCCCGGGAGACGGACCTGCCGCAGCCGCTCGCCGCGCCGCGCGATTCACAACCAGCGTCAGCGATGAGGCAGGGCGAGCAGTCTCTTTTCAGGAAATGGTCGCCGCGCTCATACGTGGTTTCTCTTCGGCAGATGACGTGAATCTCGTTCGCGACATCGCGACCCCCGAAGAAACAGCTCTGTGTTCTCAACTGTGCAAAAACAAATACGCATGCGATAAATGGAACGCTTTGCGCTGACTCGAATGGATGATATACTTTTGCGATTGCCAGTGGAGCCTTGCGCATCACCAGACAGGCCCGGCCAAGGAGTGAGAGGATGGGAAAAGAAAGCAGGATCAGACAGGAACGCAAGTCAGCGGGGTTGACGGAGAAGCCTCAGAGCCAACATAGGGACAGATTCCCCATCGTCATGCGAATCGTCGCGATCGCGCTTGCAGTAATACTGGTTACGTGGGGTTCGCTCTTTGCCCTGAAAAGCGCCACCGGTTCAATCGCGTACCAAGTGGGCACGGAAACCGTGCTTCAGAGCGACATTAACGCTCAGATCCAGAGCTATGTCGATATGTACAAGCAATACGGCATAGATCTCACAACAGAAGAGAACGTTTCCATGCTCAAGTCCATTCGCAAAAGTGTTACAAACAGCGCGATAGAGCAGCAGTTGTACGTTCAGTATGCGAAATCCAAAAACATGACCCTGGATGAAACCAAGTTCAAAGAAGCGGTTGATACCGAGGTCGAAAACGCGGTCAATCAGTCAAAATCACAGTTCGGTACTGATGCCTCCGCTTTTGAGGATGCCGTCATCGCCCAATACGGTTCCATGGACAAGTTCAGGGCCTACATCCGCACGAAGGTCGAGCCGTATGTTGAGCGTCAACAACTCGCGGATGCCGTTACCGCTGAGATAGAGAGCGGCGTAGTAGTGTCGGAGGCCGATGTCAAGGCCTATTTTGAATCCAAGGGACGGGTTGAGGCCGATCACCTGCTGATTCTCGTGGACGCGGACAAAGATTCGTCATCGACGATAGCGCGCAAGAAGGCGACCGCCCAGGCTATTTATGATGATATCGTCAATCAGAGAGCCACGAACAAGACATTCGATTTTGCGAAGTATGCACAGGACAAAGCGACAGAGCTCAACAACGCGACGGCCAATTATGCCAAATACGAAAATCTCGGTTTTTTTACGAAGGGGCAGATGGTTGCGGAATTTGAAGCAGCCGCCTTTGAGGCCAAGCCTGGAGAGATTGTCGGTCCTATTCAGACGGACTTCGGCTTTCACATCATCAACGTGATAGCGCAGGAGCCGGTGAGCGCAATCTACGACACACCCGAGACGGTGAAGGCAGCTCACATCGTCTTTGCGTTTGGCACAGGCGACAAGACAGAAGCGACAGCCAAAGCAGATGCAAACAAGGTATACGCGGAGCTTCAGAAAGGCCTTTCGTTTGCTTCTGCTGTATCCAAGTACTCAACCGACAGCGACGCCAAGGATGGCGGCATCCTCGACTACTTCTCTCGAACGGGCGACCAGATACGTTTTGACGCTCTTGCGAGTCTGAAGCGAGGCCAGTATACAAAGCCATTCGTCAATGGATCCTCCTACGAAATCCTTCAAGTCGTTGACCGGAAACCATTCGTCAAGGCTTCCCTTAGCGACAAAACGACGTATGACAAGGTCAAGTCAGCTCTTGAGAGCGAGCGCAAGGCCAGCGCCAAAACGGACCTGCTCGCGGAACTCAAACAGCAATTCCCTGTGCGTCAGGGACGCTGGTCACGATTCATGGCGTGGTATAACCACGGCGTCGGCAAGATATTTTCAGCTATAGGAGATTGGATCGTCAAGGTCACCGGCAAAGGGGCGACGACCGAGACGCCGTCGTCCCAGTAGAGATGACAGAAGAGAGCGACGCTCGGCAGGTAACCAACGACAGACAGCGAATCCAACGGAGGCTCGCCGCAATCGGCTTGGCGGTCGTCGCTATTCTTGTTCTCACGACGGTGGTTGCAGTGCCGGTCTTCCGCTCGCGGTCTGTTGCTTTTTACTTCGGACGGACTCCTGTACCGCAAACATTTGTTGCGGCGATGGTTGCGGATTTGCCGTTTGACCCGACCAGCAGCTACTACAAAACAAGAGTGGAATTGCTGGATCGGACGAGCTCCAAGGCTGAATATATCGTCGCAGGTCTTAACAAGGAGGCTGTCGAACGCCTTGTTGTCATGTATGCGCAGGCTTCGGAGGCGGCAAAGCTAGGTATCACTATCAGCGCCTCCGAACTGGAGAAAGCCGTAAAGACGTACATAAACGAACACGCTCTTCCGGACGACGCCGATGAGATAGCACGACTGGAATCGACTGAGATGCGCTCCTACATTGCACTGCGAGAGATCTCCGCGGTTTATGAAAACAGGTGTACAAAAGATACGACTGTCACATCCAAAGAGGTCAGTGATTATTTCGCCGCATGGTCCTGGAGATACATGAGTTCGAATGGAGTACAGCTGACCTTTGCTGAAGCCCATGAACAGGCAACTCGAGACGCCTTGGCAAACAAGAAGTTTCAGCAGATACTCCTTGACCGCAGTCAGCTGCTCAGCGTTGCCCTCACCGAGGTCAAGGGTGATACGCGATACAAGCAGTTTATGAGGTGGTGGAATATCATGTTCGGCACCGAAGTCCCTGACAACCTGCAACCACTCCAGATCGAGCCGGTATCATGACTCACGAGCCACGAGATTCCCGTCCCGGCCGTTCTGCAAATCGACCGGTCAATCGAGGAAGTTCAAAACCTGGAGCAAGCAGGGGCCAACAGAGAAGACACTTCAGGCCAGAAAGCCGCGGATCCGCTGCCGTAGCCGAACCACAGACAACCAAGTATGGCGAGCTCCTTCAGGAGATACAGGACGAAGTCTGCTATTTCCTGCCCGTAGACGCCTTGGCCACGGGTACTCACCGATATCTATATCATCTTGGCGACTACTCTCGCTCCAGTATCGACCAGATGGGCCAATTCTTAAGTGAGAAACGCGAAAACCTGTCAAAACTGGAACAGGGCAGACTATCGGGCCATGAACGCAGGTCAGCGTTGGTGCTCGGCTCATATATCGATAGTTTGGCACATCTTCTGGCCGATGATTATTTTGCCGGCACATTATGGCAGATGCGCAATTGCCGTCGTGGCTTATATCAGCTGCTCTACATGAAGCAAATCCCTTCGTATGTACGAGGCAAAGCGCTCCTCCGACGTCTGGATGAACTTGCTACTTCACCCACCTTTCCTGGTGAGCATATCAGCCTGCAATCAGTGGTTCATCAGCGTCTTGCACTGCAGGAGCTCGATTTGCTGCAACAATATCTGCTCTTTGCCGAGGAGAGAGCCAGTCGGTTTGACGACAAGCAAGTTATCATGGAGCGAATCACGAAGGCGCGCCAGCAGATAGCCCGGATTGGACCACGTTTGGCTCACTGGTCAGAATCCGGCGAAACGCCCTCAAACCCTATTCCAGCGATCCTTATCCCTTCGCTCAATGACGATATGCTCAGTACATACAGAGAACACCTGGATCACGAGATCGAGTTTCTGCGAAAAGAGCTGACCCAGACCGCTCGATCGATTGATGCGTCTCGACCTGCCGGCGATGTAGTGGGCGATGTTGTCCATGCCTCGCGTGAACGGCGTCTGGACCAGGAAACGATCGAGGCGTGGATGTCCAGAGACTATCCCCGTCTCCGGTCGTTCTTCCCGGGCTACAGGCTGCGATCAATTCCCGTCGCTGCCGATATTGCCGGAACGATTCCTCCGTATGACGGCCCGGAGTCGGTTGCTCTCCGCGGGGCAGCATTGGACCATTGGCAGACCGCATGCCCAATCCCCGCGCCGGTTCGATGGTTGTCTCCCGAGATAGCCCTGATGATGACGTACCTCCCTGGAAGAGCATATATCGAAACCGCCATCACGGCTTGGGACCCCCGCCTTCCTTTACATTTCCAGCGTGAAGTGTTTATTACCGGCCTTGCGACATTCGAACTTCAGAATATTGTTGGGCTCGACGGCATACTGACGCCGGAGAATGGTCTGCTCTCGCGTCTGCAGCTGCTCATTGAGGATCTGATGGCAGTGCTCGACATAGAAATCCTCGAGCATCGCCTGTCACATATCGATACCGAAGAATTCCTCCGCCGGGAAGTTCCGCTGCCAGACGATCTGGCGATAGCATACTCCGCTATCGCCACAGTCGAGTACGGCGTGTCCCTGGCACGGTTCTTGCTCCGGTCAAAGCTCCGCGATATGCGTAGGATATCACGAGCCAGCAACAAGAAGGTCTCCTGGACCTCGTTTTATCAAAGCATCTTTGAACAGGGAACATTCGATCCCTCTTCGCTCGAAAATCCATGACAGTCAGCCTCCCTCTGCAACCTGACAAAGGGCCGCGCGTTCCTCTCTTCTTGGCAATTGCTGGGAACATCGGTGTAGGGAAATCCACTCTTACTCGACATCTGGCAGAAAAATGGCATCTGTCATTGCTGCCAGAACCCGTGAAACAGAACCCTTTTCTCAAGCTGTATTACGAGGAGCCCAGGCGCTGGGGCATGCAATCTCAACTGTTTTTTCTGACACAGCGCGTAGGCCTTTTCAAACGAGCGGCATCGCTCGGAAGTCCGAAGATCGTGGACAGGACACTCTACGAGGACGCCGAAATCTTCGCCCGCATTGCCCTGTCCGGACCGGAATACAAGGTTTACTTCCAACTGTATGAATACTTGCTGGAGCATCTTCCTGTGCCTGACCTTATTGTCTACCTGAAAGCCTCTACCAGAACGCTGGCGAGAAGGATACAGTCTCGAGGACGCTCGTTTGAAAAGTCGCTGTCCTCGGCATATCTTCGCAAACTTAACATACGATATGACGCATGGGCAGCATCGTTTCGAAGAACCCCCATTATCACCATCGACACAGATGATCTGGATCTCTTCAGTCTGTTCGGTGAGTATGAAACCGTCACCGATCGTATTGCGGATGCCCTCGCGGCAAGGAAGCTGATATGACAGAACACGACTATGATACACAAGCCTTTCTGAGCATCCTCCCGAACCCCCTGCAGGAGGCTCTCGAGCGTCTCAATCGATTTGACGAGCTCGTTGAAGTCGTCATCGATCTTGGACGCGTTCCTGAGGCACGATTTGAATTCGATTTCGTACCACTCAGCGAGGAGAGGATCACGCGAGCCGATATCGATGCTGTTGTCAAAAAAGTAGGTGAGTTCGATCGCGACAATCGAGCAGGAATCGAACAGACGCTTCACAGGATCTCCGCCGTCCGCAACAGGAAAAACGAAGTCGTCGGGCTCACGTGCCGCGTCGGTCGAGCGCTTTATGGTAAGATCGGCATTATTGAAGATCTCGTCAAGCAGGGCGCCAGTATTCTCATACTTGGCCGCCCGGGCATCGGGAAAACAACTCTTCTGCGCGAAGCATCGCGATATATAAGTGACACACTGCACAAGCGGGTCATTATCGTCGACACCAGCAATGAGATAGGAGGAGATGGAGACGTTCCGCATCCCGGTGTGGGCTCCTCCCGACGCATGCAAGTTCCGACAAACAAGGAACAGCATGATATCATGATCGAGGCTGTTGAAAACCACAATCCCGAGGTGATCGTCATTGACGAGATAGGCAGGGTCGAAGAGGCGCAAGCTTGCCGAACAATCGCGGAACGTGGTGTCGAACTGATCGGGACCGCTCACGGCAACGATCTGGGCAATCTCATCACCAACCCGACGCTCGTAGACTTGTTGGGAGGTATTCAGACGGTTACCCTCAGTGATGAGGAGGCTCAGCGTCGCGGCACTCAGAAGAGTGTATTGGAGCGAAAAGCGGCACCGACATTCGACGTTCTTGTCGAGATGCGGGAGCGAGATGTGCTCGCCGTCTATCGTGATCTGGCAGATGTCGTCGACAGGGTTCTCCGTGGTTTCGAGGTTCGGCCGGAGATACGCAGGAGAACCTCTGGCAAGGAATTCACTGTTGAGCCTCCACAACAGAAAGTCGAAGCAGCACTCACGATATCTGAAGAACAGCCGTGGGAACAAGACTCCAGCATGCGCATCTATGTACAGGGCGTCAGCCAATCCTATGTTGAGCGAGCCTCACACAGTATGCATACGGATGTTCAGGTCGTCCGCACCATGGAAGATGCCGATATAGTAGTGCTCAGTGACGCTCTGGCCAATAAGAAACCGTTTTTGACGGAGCGCGCTCAGGCACTCGGACTGCCGCTGTACACCACGGGCAAGAATAGTCTTGCGGCTGTCAAAGATCTGCTGAGACGCGTCCGTTCCATGTCCGTGGATAGGGATGAGTACCGTTCCTGGATCCGCACCATGCGAGAAGCTCTGATCTCTTCAACATCTGCTGAACTGCCATACGCGAACGCCTTTGAACGACGTCTTCAACATCGGCTCGCTGAGCGTCTCGGCCTTTACAGTGAAAGTGAAGGGATCGAGCCATTTCGACATGTCGTTGTTTATCCACCTCATGTGAAATCGGCTCCCCATACGAAGGAGGAAGACCAGTGACGCACCGCGGGTTCTTTGTGACGTTCGAAGGAATTGACGGTTGCGGTAAGAGCACACAGGCAGACTTGCTGACAACAGCATTGGAAGAACGTGGGCACAGGGTGACGCATACCTTCGAACCCGGCGGAACAACGCTCGGCAAAAGGCTTCGAACTATCCTCGTACACGATGAGCTGGCAGTCTCCCCGTTTGCTGAGGTTCTTTTGTTTGCCGCCGATCGAAGGCAGGACATCGACGAAATCATCCTGCCCGCCTTGCATCAAGAGCAGATCATTGTCGCTGAGCGCTTTGCAGATTCATCCATCGCATACCAGGGTATCGGCGGAGGCGTCGGCAAAGAACGGGTCGAGAGCCTGATGAATCTCATCACGTCGGGGCTCATCCCCGATCTTACTCTGCTCCTCGACATAGCTCCTGACAAATCGCTTGCTCGAAAGGCATCGCTGGACAAGATAGAGCAAAGAGGGTCATTTCTGACGCTTGTGCGCCGCGCATACCTGGACATGGCTGCGCAGCAACCGGCCAGGTTCGTAATCATCAATGCGGCCAGAACACGCGAAGATGTTTTCCAGGATGTCCTGGCTGCAGTTTTGAAGCGTCTGTCATGATGGAGGATCAGACATGCCCGAACAGAACACAAACGGAACGGCTCACATAGAAAAGCTTCTAGAAAGCATTCAGGAGCCACGCTCCGTTCAGTCTCGAATGCCACCACGGAAACCCGCGATTCATCGACATCGAGCGTGGATATGGATTGTTGTGGCGGCTATCCTCACCACCATTGCCGGTGCGCTTTTGATATCGCGCCAACGAACGGCTCGTCTGAATATCCGGTCGTTCCCGTCGAACGGGACGGTCGTTCTTGATGGACAGCTCGTAGGTACTACTCCGCTGGTTCTCGCCAACATTACCCCGGGCGCACATACTATACAGATCCGTTTGCCGGGATGGGAAGAGTGGTCCGGCACAACAACAGCGGTACGTGGCGCCACTACACAAATCATCGCCAATCTCAAGCACGCAGTTTACGGATTATCGATTACGTCAACACCCTCCGGTGCTACCGTAACACTGGATGGCACGGTCAAGGGGGTAACGCCGCTGACCGTCACGGGCCTCAAACCGCGCAATTATGACCTCACCATCTCCCTGAAGGGATATGCCTCCGTCGAGCGGACGGTCGATCTTTCGGACGCAGCACAGACCGCGCAGGATTTTTCCCTTCGGGAAGCCTTCGGCAAAATATCGATCACATCTGATCCGACAGGAGCCGATGTTTCCCTCGATGGAACGTCATACGGCGTGACGCCTTTCAACAATGACCACTTTCCCGTCGGCACCTACAACCTCAAGCTTACGATGGCAGAAGCAAAAGATATCGTCGACACCATCTCCGTGACAGAAGGAACGACATTGACGAAGCACTATGCTTTCGAGCTTGCTCTCGGTTCCCTGTCAATCATAACAGAGCCAGCGGGGGCTTTTGTCACGATCGACGGAAAAGCTACAGGTCTGCTGACACCATGCACGATAACCGGCTTGAACGAAGGAGCACATACTGTATCCTTGACACTCGCCGGGTATCTGCCTTGGTCCAACGAAATATCCGTCGCCGGCGGAGCAACGAGTCAACTGAATATCTCCCTTACGAAAATGCAATAGTCTCGGTTGACGACCGGGCTGTCTGCTCTTATACTGCTGATGCCGTACAGGACGGGGAGATAGCGGTGCCCTGTTGCCCGGAATCCGCTGACCGGGGTCCATGCCAGGCATCCGGGGTGTTCGCTTTCGAAACAGTTGACTCCGAGAGCGTTGAAGGCTGCAAGCCATGCAATGGGAAGTCCTGAACCCTGCCAGGTCCGGAAGGAAGCAACAGTACTGGATAGAACATGTGCCGTGGTCCAATGCAACTGGAGCTGGAGGTGATCAGCCACGCCGAGGGTTGACGCCACAAGTGCCTGGCGTACGGTTTTGGCTCCTACTTCGTTTTCAATGCGGTCACCACGCAGAGTGCGGCAATTCCCTCCCCCCTGCCGATCCACCCGATGGCGTCATTACCGGTTACCTTCACGTTGACCCGTTGCGCGCTGATATCGAGAAGTGATGCTATATTCCTGGCGATCATCTGCTGGTAGCTGAAAAGGCGGGGGCGCTCAGCAACGATCGTGATATCCACCGACTGGAATGTGAGTGCTCGCGCGCCACTTGTGCTCAGAACATGCGCGAGCAGGGCACTGCTGGCGATACCTTCGTATTGACTGTCTGAAGACGGAAACATCCGGCCGATGTCGCCCTGGCCCTCACACCCGAGAATCGCGTCCATAATGGAATGGAGTACCGCATCTGCGTCTGATGTTCCTTCCAGACCAACATCGTTGGGAATGCGCACGCCCCCCAGGACCAGTGGACGCCCTTCCGCAAAACGATGTACATCATAGCCGAATCCCACGACGACAGGGGAAAGCCCCTGCAACAGAGCATTGGCGATCTGCGCGTCTCGAGGCGCCGTAATCTTCAGGTTAAGGGGATCGCCGTCGACCAGAGCTACACTCCCGCCGTTTGCCTGAATAAGAGCCGATTCATCGGTATAGCTCGCCGCCTCCTTCACCTGCTCCAGAGCCCTGCGAAGTGTTTCGATGCGCACAAGCTGGGGGGTCTGCACAGTCATGATTCCCTCTCTGTTCATGGAAACGCTTGTAACGCCTGTTTCCCGACGCAATGAATCAACTACCGCAACGGCAGGAACGACGATATCCCCTGCTTCGCGCGACAGCAGAAGCC
>JAKLHS010000150.1 GCA_022710025.1 Caldisericota bacterium
TGGGAGGATTGAACAAGGCCATTCGAATGTCTGTGCGGGTTCTCGACGCTGCCGGACATGACTGGATTCTAGTAGAAACGGTAGGTGCCGGTCAGTCGGAGGTCGACGTCCATGATGTTGCATATACCACGGTAGTGGTCATGGCTCCCGGTATGGGAGATGACATCCAGGCCATGAAAGCCGGTATCATGGAGATCGGCGATGTGTTTGTCGTCAACAAGGCAGACCGCGAGGGCGCCGATCGAACGGCGACCCAGGTGCGGTCGGTTTTGCAGCTGTCCGTTACGAATGGGTGGAACCCGCCGGTACTGACGACGTCAGCCGAGCGGAACAGCGGCATCGAGGAACTGCTGAGCACGATAGAGCGACATCGTTCCTGCATCACGGCGTCCGGCGCGCTGGAGGCACAGAAGAAGCATGCCGCCAGGCTCGATGTGCTCGAGATACTCAGAACGCAGCTGTCGGACATGGTGAGAAGCGAGCTGGAACAACCGGACGTCGACAGGGAGCTCGAAAGGGTGATCAGCAAGGAAAGCGATCCCTACACGATGGCAGAGTCAATCCTGAAGCGAAACTGGAGGAACAGATGAAACTGGAGAATCTGGATCACATCGGCGTTGCAGTGACGAGCATCGCAGAAGTGCTTCCCTTCTGGGAGTCGGTAGTGGGTATCCGACTGCACGGCATCGAAGAAGTTGTTGAACAGAAGGTAAGAACTGCTTTTCTTCCGGTGGATGATACGGAGATCGAGTTGCTGGAACCTACCAGCGCAGAGAGCCCGGTTGCCGCGTTCATCGAAAAGCGCGGGGAGGGCCTGCACCACATAGCGATTCGTGTTGACGACATAGACGCAGCTCTAGAGGAGTTGAAACGTCACGGAGTGCGGCTGATCGACGAGCAGCCGCGTAACGGAGCGGGTGGCACGCGTATCGCGTTCGTGCACCCCAAAGCGACGCACGGCGTTCTGCTGGAGCTCTGCGAACGACCACCGAAGTAGAGGACGAAGCCCTGTCAGGAAAAAGCGTCCCGGGTTCCGGGACGCTTTTTCGTCTTTGTGCATGGTTGATCAGATCAAAACACAAGAGGAATGTAGCCGTTCCGAATGCATTCGGAAATGATGCCGCCGACCTGTTCGACCTCGCACCCGAGTTTCTTCATGACAGCTCCAACGGTGGGATCGTCAGCGAACGCTTTGCAGGCGACAGGCTTCGCTGTGACCTTGAACACCTCTGCTCCCAGATCGCGCATTTCCTTGTCTTCGGCAAGCAGGCGTTCGATGGGACCAAACAAGACGACGCGTACGTCATCGAACCAATGGTTATCATGCGTGTTTTTTGCATACATCAGACCGGCCATTGCTTTGTCACGCTCAGCCGTTGAGAGGATGACCAGGATCCTTCGTGTTGGCTCCATTGCATACCTCCGATCCCCGGCGAAGGCGCGCCGGGCCGTCCATCCAAAATGCAGAAAATGACCTCACCTACCATACGTATACTGCATGTTGCTGCAGAGTCAATGCTG
>JAKLHS010000016.1 GCA_022710025.1 Caldisericota bacterium
CCTTCGCCGCGGTTACCTTTTGGACGATCTCCTCGACAGTACCGCTGGTATATGTGGTGACCTCGAAATTCGCCTTGCCGATGATGCCAGCCAGCGTCTGTGACGTCGTCGTCCGGTCAAAATCAACGACTGCGATAGGCTGTGGCGCCGCCTGCTTCTTCTGCTCTGTGTTGATGACTCTCCCAAGAACACCGTAGATCACCATGACGAGGATGATGGGAAAGATGGTCTGCCATGTCAGCATGTCTTTCAGTTCCTTGCGAAGGATGATCAGGAATCGTCTCATCTGCGCACCACCTCGACAAACACTTCTTCCAGGTTGGACTTGCCGTATTTCTCCTTCAGGCCTTGCGGCGTCCCGATGTCGTGGATGGTTCCATTGTCGATGACGGCGACTCGATCGGACAGATACTCGATCTCGAGCATGTTGTGACTGGACAGCAGCACGGCCATTCCCTCTGACGCCGCTCTGCGTATGCTGTCACGGATGTCGATGGCCGCAACGACGTCCAATCCACTGGTCGGTTCGTCGATGATAGCCAGCCGAGGCTTCGTCATGACCGCACGTGACAGTAGCAGCTTGCGCGTCATGCCCTTGCTGTACGTACCGATCTTGTCACTCAACCTTTCACCGAGGCCAGTGATCTGCGAAGCGCGCTCGATATACTCCCGCTGGACCTGCATATCCGGGGCGAAGAGCTCCGCCATGAATTTCAGATACTGGCGTCCTGTCAGATTCTTGTACGCGCCAGCTTCTTCAGGCAGGTAGCTGATGATCTCCCGGATACGCGCCGCGTCTTTCTGCACATTGAAGCCATATACCGCTGCGGTTCCCGATGTCGGCTGCAAGATCGTCGCCACAATACGCAATGTCGTGGTCTTGCCGGCGCCGTTGGGTCCGATGAGCGCAAAAATCTCGCCGGGCGCGACGTCAAACGTGATCCCGTGAAGAGCTTCAAACTTTCCATAGCATTTTCTCAGGTTCTCTACAACCAACGCTTGTTCCATGGCACAACCTCCTCCCGGCTCGCAGGTCATTCCCCTGCAGGCCTCGTTCCGCCTGTGGATCGATCCAGAGGCAACTTGTATACTGTAGGCGCGGGAAGCCCTGATGTCAACCTGCGGAAGCCTTGTCGCCGGTACGCACAATCACTCTATCCGCCGCGAGACGGGCATCTATGTCAGGATGTCTTCCACGTACTCGATCTCTGGCGCGCGGCCATCGCTCAGGATGATGCCTATTGCATCGATGCGCACATCGCGACACTCGCGGCTTACCCCCGGCAGACCCGCCTTGAGAGCGGCAAGTGTCGATCGCCTCAGATGTTGTTGCTTGCGAGTATCGATAGCTTCAAGCGGAACCCCAAATCCTGTGCTTCGCCTGGTCTTGACTTCGACGACGTGGACGACCCCTGCCCGCTCGGCAACAAGATCCAGCTCTCCATACGCAGTCCGCACATTTCGTGCCACAATGCGGAAACCACGGCAGCTCAACCACTGGGCCGCGATCTCCTCACCGGCGCTTCCGAGAATCCGATTGGCGCTTTGTTTCAAAAGGCAGGACCTCCTCCTGTGACAGTTCTTTCACGACGAATGTCCGGCGGTGTTCCGGTGACGGCCCCTTCATACGAAGAGCCTCGATATGCCGGTGAGTCCCGTACCCGGCATTCGTTTCAAAACCATAGCCGCGGATGCGTCGTCCCAGTTCACGCATGAAACCGTCACGAACGACTTTGGCGGCAATGCTTGCCCCCGCGACCGAGAGCAGGCAGGCATCCGCATCGACGATGGCCAGGGCGGTCACAGTATTATTTCCTGCAAGAAATGGAGGGAACAGGGAACCGTCCACGACGACGCCCACGCGAACATCTGAGCCCCACCGCGCATACACACACGACATTTCGAGCTCCAAAGCCCGTTCCATAGCACGGAATGTGGCTCCGACAATGCCGAGCTCGTCAACCTCCGCTGCAGATGCGCTGGCAGTTGTGAATACGGCATGTACCGGCAAGGATGCCAGGGCCTGCTGCCTCTGTCGTGGACTCAGTAGCTTGGAGTCATTGATGAATGCCGTATCGCGCGGATCCGTGATGGCACAGGCGCCGGCAGTGACGGGGCCGGCCAGAGACCCCCTGCCGGCTTCATCGACGCCTATGATGATATCGAACCCGTATCTTTCCTTGATGCCCTGTTCAAACAGAGCGAGAGCTTCGTGTCGCATCTCTGTCTCCTGCCGGAGAATGCAAAGGCCCTCCCCGTCAGCGCGAGGAGGGCTGGAATCACAAGTATTATTGTGCGAGACTTGTCTGGGCTTTCAGCATGACCAGATGGTTGAGCGGCCAGTATGCAAACACCGCGCGCCCGACGATGGAGCTCGTCGAAACGGTGCCGAACGAGCGCGAGTCTACGCTTACCGCGCGGTTGTCCCCCATGAGAAACAATTGGCCCTGCGGTACGGAGGTCGCCGGGAAATCCGGCATGACGTAACCATGCACGTACGGTTCGTTCAGGGGAACTCCATCGACATAGACCATCCCGTTCCTCGCTTCAACAGTCTCTCCCGGCAAACCGATTACGCGCTTGATATAAGGGTCATCGGTCGTGATCCCGGGGGGCCAGAAGATGATGACATCTCCCCTGTGAGGCTCATGGAGACGATATGACACCTTATCCACCATGACCAGATCATCGGGATACAGGGTTGTCTCCATCGAGGACATCTGGATCCGATACGGTTGAACCACCCATCGCCGCAAAGCCTGCGAGATGCCAAGCGCTACAACGACAATGACAACCCAGTCCACGACTTCTCGAACGGCTTTCTTCAATGGTTACTCTTCCCGCAGCTCCTTGACGTTCCGTGCCGTACCGACCCTGTTTCTCAGGTAGTACAGCTTGGCCCTGCGCACATCACCGTGGCGCACGACTTCGAGCTTGGCAATCGTCGGAGAGTACAAAGGGAATACCTTCTCGACGCCGATACCCGAGGATATCTTGCGCACCGTGAAGGTCTCACGGCTGCCGCCGTTCTTTTTGGCGATAACGATGCCCTCGAAGACCTGTACCCTCTTCTTGCCGCTCTCTACGATATTGATGTGGACCCTGACCGTATCGCCCACAAGAAGGACGGGCATATCGGGCTTCACATATTTGCTCTCAACAAGATCAATAGCGTTCATTTCGAAGCTCCTTTCACCGGGCTGACATCATACGAACACACAGTCTAGCAGAACGAATCCCTTTATCAAGCCACGACCGGTGATTTGTCCGCTACCGGCCCGGTTACGCAATTTCTGGTGCGAACCCGCTTTGTGTCGTCGATCGAGGACGATGGGCGGCTCGATCGGCCGTCACGTGCGCCCCAGCAGACGGTCCAAGATGATCGCTGCCGCGCTGCGCACTGACAGATGGTTGAATTCCGTCGGCCCCCAGATGGGGGCAAGAACATGATCCATGCGCGTCATGAGCTCATCCGCCAGCCCGAACCCCGTGCCAAAGGTCAGGAGATACGGATGATCTCCAGACCTGATCTTGGCGCCCATCTCGGCGTAACCGATCGAGTTCGCGAATGTTCGCGCGCTGGTCGCCACCATGACCGGGCGCTCACCCTCCCTGCCCATGATGTCAGCTGCCGCCTCTTCAAAGTATGAAACAACGTGCAGGAGAGACAGCGATTCTGCACGATTGGGGTTGTACTCCAAGCCGAATCCTTCGTTCCAGAAGTAAGCAATGCGCATGGCGATCTGTTGTTCGCCCGGCAGTGGCTCGATCTCATACAAGCCGCGGGCTCCATAGGTCTTGCCGGCACGCGCTATGTCATGAATGTCGTGGATAACGATGGAGGTCGTGACAACATCACGATGCTTGTTGTAGACAGGGTAATGGACTATGGCAAGGTAGAGCCGGAACTCAGCCAAGGGACTCCCTCATCTGGTCGATCAGGACATCGAGGTATTTACGGTCTTCATCGGTCAATTCGGCATCGCGCAGGAGATCGGGCCGTCGGATAAGAGTTCTTTTCAGCGATTCCTGCCTGCGCCAGCGAGCGATGTTGGCATGATGGCCGGATACCAGAACGCTGGGGACCATTGCTCCCCCAAGATCCTGGGGTCGCGTGTATTGGGGATACTCCAGCACTCCCGAGGTAAAGCTTTCCTCCCCAGTGGACGCAGCATTGCCGGTAGCGCCGGGTAACAATCGCGTCACTGCATCGATGATCTCCAGGGTCGCCACCTCTCCGCCCGAGAGCACGACGTCCCCTACGGAAATCAAGAGATCCATCCTTTCCATGATGCGTTCGTCGATGCCTTCATAACGGCCGGCTACGAAGAGCAGCCGATCCCGGCTTGCCAGATCCTCGGCCATCGCCTGTGTGAATCTGTCGCCTTGAGGAGCGACGCCAATGGTGAGCCACGAGCCTGCAGGCTGATCAAGGGCATCCAAGGCTTCCATGAGCGGCTGTGGCAGAAATACCATGCCTGCTCCTCCGCCAAATGGGATGTCGTCTGTGGTATGGTGGCGGTCGTGAGTGAAACTCCTCAGATCGACGGCTTCAAATTCGAGAATGCCTTTGTCCATGGCCATCTTCATGACACCAACCTGCGTGAAGGGCTCATAGAGCTGAGGGAATATGGAAACAGCCTTGATCTTCATATCTTTCACAGTATAGCAGATGGCCACGCGTGCCAAGCGTCGTCATGAACGATGCCCCGGACGACTGTCCGGGGCATCGTTCACATACCGCTCCCGTTACCGTCGCTTCGCGGCAGCCTTTGTTGACGGCTTCTTCTGTACCTTCCCCGAACCAGGCTTGAGGTAGGTATCCATCCACCGACAGATACTCTGCAGACGATCAATGCGCCGATCCGTACGACCGGTCCTGGAAAGCCCGTGCGGCTCCTCTGGGAAGACCACGAATTCGCTCGGCACCCCATGATACTTGAGGGCGGTGAAAACCTGCTGGCCCTGTTCCAATGCACATCGAAGGTCCATCTCGTTGTGGAGGACCATGGTCGGCGTCGTCGCGTTGCCGAGGTACTTTACCGGGGAACGGTCCCACAGGACGTCGATGCTTTCCTGCGGCGGTTTGCAGCCGTGTGGCAATTGGAACATCCAATTGAGATCGCTGGTGCCCCACATGCTGATGAGATTGCTGACGCTTCGTTGCGTCGCAGCTGCAGCGAAGCGATGCGTGTGGCCGATGATCCAGTTCGTCATGTACCCGCCGTAGCTGCCACCGGTCACACCCATGTGCGCGTGGTCGATGTACGGCTTCTTCTCGACCAGGTCCGTCCAGTCCATGAGATCGTCGAAATCTACTGTTCCCCAGCGCCCCCAGATAGCCCGTTCATGTTCCTCCCCGTATCCCGACCCACCCCGTGGATTGCTGAAGTACACAACGTACCCCTGTGCAGCAAGGTAGTAGAATTCGTGCATGAACAGGTATCCATACTGGTCCTGCGGCCCTCCGTGAATCTCCAGGATGGATGGGTATTTTCTCTTCGGGTCGAAACCCGGCGGCGTCAGTATCCAACCCTGTAGATCATGTCCATCGCGAGACCGGAACCAAACTTCCTCGACCTTGCCCAGATCCAGCGTCGCCAGCAGCTCCTGATTGAGATGAGTCACCTGCCGTGTCCTGCCCGATTCCATGTCCCGTACCCACAGCTGGCCCGGGTCGGTCATGGTGCCGAAGAAATACGCCATCGTCTCCTGAGCTCTGTCGAGTGTGAATGTGCCGACGCATCCCGGCTCGTCGATGACCGTATACAGCGTTCCATCGTCCACAGCGATCGCCATCAGCTTTCCACGGCCATGTTCGGAGACTTGGAAGTAGATGACCTTGCCGTCTGCTGACCACGTGGGAGGCATCATAAGACCGGCGCCTACGTCATTCAGTGTCGAACAGCCGACCGAGAGGTCGTATGCCCGCGTGAGACTGCGCGCAGGGCTTTTCCCATCAACATCCACGACCCACAGCTCTATGTTCTGCCACCATTGATTGCAGTCCCTCGGCCCGATATAGCAGAGTCGCGTCCCATCCGGAGAGAAAACGGGGGCATCCTTGCCGGCAACCGGCGTCGGAATCAAGCGAGGGGTGCCGCCGGTCGACGGCATGACGAAGATGTCGATCAGGTCCGGCTCCAAGTCCGGATCCGGTCTGTGATTGCTGCAGAAAGCGATCCATTTGCCGCCGGGAGACCAGGATGCGCTTCCCTCGTCCCAGAGATCGCCCGTCGTCAGCTCAAGCGTTTTCCCGGTAGCGACGTCGACCGTGATGAGGTGCTTCCTCTGGTGTCCATACCATCCTTCACCGTCGAACCGGTAAAACAGTCTGGTGTAGTGGCGCGATACGGTACCCAACTTCTTCTTCTGTTCGTCTGCCTCACGATCGATCACTTCCTGGTCTTTCTTCGTGAATCCCAGCAGCAGTTTGGTTCCGTCAGGAGACCAGGAAATCTCGGAGATGTCTCCCTTGAGGTCCGTCAGACGTCGTGCCTCCCCTCCGTTGGCGCTGATAAGGTAAACTTGAGCTCCTTCGCCTTCCTTGCGCGTCGAAAGGAACGCCACTGTCGTTCCATCCGGCGACCACCGGGGTAATACGTCGTTCTGATCCCCCTGTGTGAACTGCCATTCAGAGGAACCGCCGGCATCGATCATCCACAGGTTTGCATATTTCTTCTCTGTTTTCTGATCCACTCGCTGAACCCCGTAGACAACGCGCCGGCCATCCGGCGACAATCGAGCATCGGTGATCAGTTGAAGACGATACAGATCCTGCGCCTCGACGGGGCGCAGTGCAGTCAGTGCTTGTTTCATGAGACCTCCGCTATTTCGTTGTCGGCACGGGAGTCTGCGACGCTTCCGCCCGGTTCCCGCCGTCACCGGTATTGTACTCTGAACTCCCTGTCTGCGATACGTATCAGGATGCGCTGCCGGCACGTTGTCCTACTGTTCGTCTGCTTCCGCCGTCAACGTGATCATCGTCATTTCGGGGCGACACAGGAATCGCACCGGGATGTGACTCGTCCCGATACCCGCATTGACATAGAACGATGCCTGTCCGATATGGTAAAGACCGCTTGCATACCTCGTTCCATATCTCGAAGGCACGAGCACAGCACCAACAAACGGCAGACGGACCTGACCACCATGCGTATGTCCCGCCAGCACCAGGCGAACCTGCGGTCGCGCAGACAGCTCGATGAAATCCTCCGGAGCATGCGTCAGGACCACCGCTGCGCTCGTGTCGGGAACCCCGCGGAACGTCGCATCAAGGTCTGCGTACCCGAAGTAAGGATCGTCGGTCCCGGCAAGCCAGATCGAAGCCCCCTGACGTCGCAGCTCGATGTTCTCGTTCACTAGGACGGTAGCTCCCGCCCGGCGGAATGTGTCGTCCCATCTCTGCATCGCGCAGGGCGAGGAAAATGCCCGATGATCCCAGTTGCCGCGCACCATGTACACTGGAGCAGTTGCAATATGGCACAGCTCTTCTATGTATTCTGCACATGCCTCGATATCGGAAGATCGATCCACGAGGTCCCCCGTGACAACGACAATGTCCGGATGCTCGGAATGCAGAAGCATCGGGATCCTGTCAAGAACGGCAGTTCGTCCATGGTAGTGCAGATCCGAGATCTGGGCGATTCGGAAACCGTCGAACGCGGCCGGAAGGTCATGAAGCGATGGCGTGAGTCGTCTGATCTGAAGCATGCCGGGTTCCACGAGAAACCCGTCCACTGCTGCGACCACCGCCATACCGACGATTCCCCCCGTGATCCAACGCCAGTTTCTGCTCATACGTCCTCCTCTCTCTGCTTGGTTGAACAAGTAAGTATACCGCTACCTTGACTGATCCGATTGCCCCCTCTCACCCCGCAAGCACTACCATCCAGACAACGGAAAAGCGCCGGTCTCCCGGCGCCGTGATGGACCAGCTTGCTTCGCAGTGGTCATACCTCTTCCAGCAGACTCTGGAAAGTGTCATGGTGCTGTTCTTCATCCTCCAGAATCTCGGTAAACAGGTGCGCGGTCGTCAAGTCCCCCTCTCGGGTGGCAAGGGCTATTATTTCCTTGTACATGGAGATCGTCTTTTCCTCAGCCTTCATATCGGTGGTCAGCATATCTCGCAGGGAGGTTCCCACCGTGATCGGCTCAGGTTTGGTCGTCGGCGTTCCACCAAGATAAAACAGTCGCTCGGCGATGGCTTCCGCGTGTTTCATTTCTTCCACGCCGATCTTCTCAAACTCGTCTTTGACCGAAAAATGTTTGACGCCCTTCCACTCGACGTGTTGCCACATGTACTGGACTGCGACCTGAAGCTCACCGGCAATAGCTCCATTCAGCATGTCAAGCAGCTTTTTGGATGCCATGCAGACTCCTTTCTGCAGAGCTGGGCAAACCCCCAGCCTCTGCCAGCGCTCCGGCGATCCACGAGACGTTCCTGGATCGCGATTGACCTCGAGTATGACCGGAATGCATCTATGTCAAGCTGACAAACTATACTTCGCAATGCTTATTCTTGTCAAGCGACCCATAAAAAAGGGCAGGACGCACGCGTCCTGCCCTGAAGATCGACGATGCTTGGGTAGTCCTAGTCGATTGATAGTATGACACCATCCTGGACCAGGATCGATGTCGAGCTGACCTTCTGAAACAGGTTGTCTCCGACTTTCACCTCGACTGTCCCCTCAAGCGCTCCCTGCACGTACACCGAACCGAGCTCCAGCTTGGCAACTTCAGCTTTCTTCGCCTGCAGCTCCGTCACCATCTGTTCTTGCTTAGTCTTCTCGTCCTGAAGCTGCACCTTGACCAGCTCATCATATTGTCCGGCACCTGCGCGGAGAATGACCTGTGACAATGACGACTTGAGCTTCTCAAGGTTCTGCTTGGCGCCGGCCTCGGCCGACTCAAGGTCCTTGAGGTAGTTGTCTTTAAACGGCTGAGTCACGACGGTTTTGATGATGACGTTCTGTTTCATCCATACGCTCGTTGCCATTTCCTCTACTGCTCCTCTCCCAGGTCGCTCTCAGCTTGTTCGTCGCTCATGCTGTCGATCTGTACCGTGGCGCTTTTTCCACTACGCGCAGAGGCCGCACGTACGATCGTCCGGATGGCCTGCGCGGTTCGACCCTGCTTGCCGATGACCTTGCCTGTGTCCCTGGCACCTACTTTGATCTCGTAGACAACAGTCTGATCGCTGTCAAACTCACTGACAACGACCTCCTCAGGATTCTCGACGAGAGCCTTGACGATAGCCTCAACCAGTTGTTTCACGGCGAGCTTCCCTGTCTGCTCAGACTGCCTTACTTGGCGTCCTTGGCTGCGACGGACTTCTGCCAGACTCCGGCGCGCTTGAACAGGTTTCGGACGGAATCTGTCGGCTGAGCACCTTCTGCGAGCCAGTACAGGACTCTTTCCTCGCTGAGCTCGATCTTTGGTTCCTTGAGCATCGGATCGTAGTAACCGAGCGTTTCGATGACAGCTCCGTTTGTCGGCTTCTTTCTGTCGAGAACGACAAATCGGTAATGAGCCTGATGTTTCGTGCCAGTTCGTGAAAGCTTGATGCTAACCATGTTTCCTCCTGTTGCGCTGCCTGCGAGTATCAAAATCCCGGGAGGCCGAATCCCCCGGCGTGCTTGTTGTTGGCCATCTTCGCCATGCGGCTGAACAGCTCAAATTGCTTGAGCATCCTGTTGATGTCCGTAACTTCAACACCTGCTCCCCGCGCTATACGCCGCCTCCGCGACGCGTTCAGGATACCAGGACTACGCCTCTCGGCATCAGTCATGGAATCGATGATAGCGGTGAATCGCTTCGCGATACCCTCGTCGACAGTCGCTCCCTTGGGGAGCATATTGGCGGGAAGACTCTCAAGCATTTTATTTATACCACCAACCTGGGCTATTTCAAGCAGCTGATCCCGGAGATCGTAAAGGTCGAATTTCCCCGTTTGTGCTTTTCTGACGACCTCCTTCACGTCGGCCCGGGATTGCGCTTCGTCATACCTCTTCAGTAACCCCTGGATGTCGCCATAG
>JAKLHS010000017.1 GCA_022710025.1 Caldisericota bacterium
AATATAGAAGGATATCTGCCCGGACGCAGCATCGTCATTCTGGGATCGGGAGACATCGGCCTCATCATGGCACGGCGTTTTACGCTCGAAGGCGCAACGGTCAAGGCGGTCCTGGAGATCATGCCCTATGCGACTGGGCTGATGCGAAACGTCGTGCAGTGCCTTGACGATTATGGCATACCCTTGCTGCTCAGTCACACGGTCACCTGTATTTACGGAAACAAGCGGGTGACAGGAGTGCGCACGGCCCGGGTCGACGAACATCAACATCCCGTCCCCGGAACAGAGATGGACATCGATTGCGACATGCTCATCACCTCGGTGGGACTCATCCCCGAAAATGAGCTGAGCAGGAAGGCGGGCATTCTTCTCGATCCCGTGACGGGGGGAGCTGTCGTCGACCAATGCTTGGAGACATCGGTTTCCGGCATCTTTGCCTGTGGAAACGCGCTGCAGGTCCATGACATCGTCGACAACGTGTCAGAAGAAGCGCGACGGGCTGGCCGGCACGCGGCGCAGTATGTACTGACGGGAGGTTTGCGTCGAACAACGACCGTCTGTGTGCGGGCGGGTTCCGGGGTACGATATGTTGTTCCTCAGCACGTTACCTTGCCGGCAGACGAAGAATCGATCCGGCTCTCCATGAGGCCGACTGATGTGTTTTCACCAGCCTCCATTGCCCTGACATCCAGTTCGGACGAGAGACCGCTGCTGGAGCGCCATGAAAGGAAGCTGACACCGGGCGAAATGGTGGTGCTTCCTGTCAGGTCAAGCGTTTTTGCGATGTCCGGCAGCGACATGACGTTGAGTGTGCGGAAATCATGAGCCGTCAGGAGCAGGAGATCATTTGCATTGTGTGTCCGATTGGGTGCAGGATCCACGTCGCCGTCGATGAGGGCCGGGTAACGGAACTCATCGGAAACGCATGTCAACGCGGTACCGAATATGCTTCCCGGGAAGCAGTGGCTCCGCAGCGGGTATTGACGACCAGTATCAGGATCGACGGCGGCACTCTTCCTCTCGTCTCGGTTCGCAGTAACAGGCCAGTGCCTAGAGACCGCATGTTGGATGTCGTTGCTGCCATACGCTCCATGGTCGTTTCTGCGCCCGTAGCTGCTGGCAGCATTGTTGCGCACAACGTCCTGGGGCTGGAGGTTGATCTTGTGGCAACGCGAACAGTGGAGAAGAAACGTTGAGCTTTTGACGAGACGTACCCGGCGGCGCTGCAGCCGGAATCCCGGATCTCTCAGGCTGACAGGAGTTCGGGTAGCTGGTCGACCGAAATGATGCGAGCGCCCATCGCTGCGAGGTCGGCGAGATTGGATTCCTGAATGAGAGTTGTCTGCGATGCTGTCGCATCAGCGAGAACGAATGTCTCGTAGTCGAGCGAAAGACCGTCGACCGCCGTGGCTCGGATGCAGTTGGGCGTCTGGACACCAGCGAGAACGATTCCATGGATGTGAAGGCGTCGCAGCAACAGATCAAGCTCTGTAGCAAAGAATGCCGACCAGCGTGTCTTGGTGACGACAAGATCGTCGGATGATGGGCGCAGTTCGGCAATTTCCCGAACATCTGGTGTGTCTTTAACCAGGACGCCACCGTGAGCTGCAAACAAGTCCTGTCTGCTCACGTCGATATCGATTCCATTGGAACGGTGGGCACGTATCACGTGAACGACCGGAATCTCTGCCGAGTGTGCCGCATGGATCGCTCTCTCGACGGCGGGAACGATAGTCGGTCCACCGGCTACGTATAACGGCGAGGAAGGCATAAGGAATCCCTCCTGCATGTCGACGATGAGAAGCGCTACGTTCCGCACGGTCAGGAGGACTCCTGCGCGTGTGTGCTTTCGCGCGCTCGCTGCCGTTGTGCCCTTATGTGGAACTGGAGCCCCTTCCCCAGCATGCATGCGGCAAGAGTCGCAACGATAATGTAATCTGGATACCACGGCTTGTTCAAAATGAACCAGATGACACACGGAACGGCTCCCACAGCCGAGACGAAGGGTGAGATGTGTGTTCTTGCCTTGAGAGCGGGGGTCAGCTTCCAGAGGACTGCCGCGACGGCGGCAAAGGGCAATGCCCAGAGCAATCCGGGCAGATATCCCTGAGCAAGGATGCCGACGGCCGTAGCGATGCCTCCTCCGCCCCTGAACTGAAAGAAAATCGGCCAGTTGTGTCCGACGACGACGGCTGTGAGACATGCTATGAGCACCCATTCCGGAACCGTCAGCAACCGGATGATCAGACTCAGGACATATCCCTTGAGTGCATCCAGGATGCCGACGGTCAGTCCATGAGACCATCCATACTGGCGAACGCTGCCGGAAAACCCCGGATTGTCTTTCGCTCGGATATCTTCTTTCTTGAACACGAAGCTTAAGACAAGGCCCCAGCAGATCGACCCCCAGAGGTAGGAGGCTGCGATCAGCATCACGTATGTAGCGTAGTTTCTCATGAAAGCCGGTACGCCTCTCATTTCGGGAGTCATCTCCCATCCGTTGCTAGGAGTCACACTTGTGACGTCAGTCTATATCAATGATCCAGCTTGTAAAGCAAAACCGTGTCGGTATACTACTCCAACAGTGTCGCAGCTATTCACCTGACATTTCTGAGCTGGGCGATCGTCGAGATATGCGGGAGGAAGAGTGGGTTTCTGGTCTGTTCTGCTCATTGCTGTAGCTCTTTCAATGGACGCGCTTGCGGTGTCTGTTGCGAGCGGATGTCGTATGCGCAATGCCACCTTGCGTGACGCTGCGCGCCCCGGCATATGGTTCGGGGGATTTCAAATGCTGATGCCGATCCTGGGATGGGTTGGCGGTCTTGCATTTTGCGGCTTCCTTGACGGCGCCGCTCCCTGGATAGCTTTCGGGCTCCTGCTGTTTGTCGGGGCGAAGATGATAGTTGAGTCGTTGCGGGGGCGTGAAGCCACGGAAAACAGCGACGCTGTCGACGGATACAACACCCGGGAGATGGTGCTTTTGGCAATCGCGACAAGCATCGATGCGCTGGCCGTCGGACTGAGTCTGTCGGTGCTGAACATCGCGATCTGGTGGCCGGCTCTTCTGATTGGAATCACAACGTTTGTGCTGTGTACTGTTGGCGCTCTCATAGGTTGTGGAATCGGAAGGGTGATCAAGGGTAAAGCTGAGATACTGGGTGGCGTCGTTCTCGTCGGGATCGGTATCAGGATTCTCATACAGGGGCTGCGTTGAGGCGCTGTGTGAGCGCGATAGGGGGTGCATCATGACATACAAGGCTTACAACAAAGACTGCATGTATCATATCCGGCTCAGGCAAGGTGATGTCGGGAGATACGTCCTCCTTCCCGGCGATCCAGGACGGTGCGAAATTATCGCTCGATCGCTTGACAATGCCGTCAAAGTTGCCCAGAACCGGGAGTATGTTACTTTCACAGGAACATTGCTGGGGGAGAAGGTCTCTGTCACATCGACAGGGATCGGGGGTCCCTCAACTGCGATAGCCGTCGAAGAGCTTGCGATGGTAGGTGCAGACACATTCATCCGCATCGGCACTGCAGGTGCGATGCAGCCGGAAATCATGGCGGGAGACCTTGCCATCGTGACCGCGGCCATTCGAGATGAGGGCACCAGTCGTCAGTACATGCCTGTCGAGTTTCCAGCTGTAGCGCATATGGATGTTGCCATGGCTTTGGCAGATGCTGCCCATACATTGGGCTACCGTTCGCACCTGGGCATCAGCCAGTCCAAGGATTCCTTCTATGGTGAGGTGGAGCCGGAGCGTCAGCCTGTAGCCAGCGAACTTCTGCAACGGCGAAAGGCCTGGATTGCCGGAGGGGCCATCTGCTCCGAGATGGAAGCGGCTGTTCTGTTTGTGATTGCTGGCATCTTGCGCAAACGGGCAGGCGGTGTCATGCTTGTCGTTGACAGTGTATCCGGCATGCATAGCGGCGAGTCTCATGATGTCATGCTCGACAGGCTCATCCAGACCGGGGTTGAAGCAATCAGACTCCTCATTGAGCGCGATCGACATCAGGGAAGATAGCAAGACTCCAGCGGGAGAGCAGGACTGTGGGGGATCGTCTGTCTGATACTGCGAGTTTACGTCTACATGGAACGCGCGCGGGCAGGGGAGGGGACAGCTTATGTATCTGCTGGTAATCATTACCCAACAGGAAGACAGAATGTACGAGTTCTTGAAACTGCTCCCCGCGACGGGAGTTCGCGGAGCGACCGTTATTGAAGGTCATGGCATGGTAAAGATGCTCCATGACCGTGAGACGGTGTTCACATCGCTCGAGCAGATCCTTAATGCGACCATCGATCTTACCGAGAATCTTGTGATGATCTCCCTGATCAGAGGGGGCGACGCGTTGGCGCGGGCACGCAAATTAGCTCGGCGAGTCTTTGGCGATTTCTCGCAGCCCAATACGGGCATACTTTTTGTCCTTCCGGTGACCGACATGGAAGGTCCTGTCGATAACGCTACCGAATTGCCATACACCGTCAAGAAAGAATAGACAGTAAGCAGCATCGGGGTACGGAATCACGGAAAGCTTGTTTCGTCAGGAGTCTGACGCTTCTGGCGCGAGATTGCTTTAGCCTCCTCCTAGAAAGGGCATGACAAACACTGTGTCGCCCTCGCGAAGCTGTGTATTGTATGGCACTCGCTGACCGTTTACCAAGACGAAACCGGCACGTTGTTTGTCTACATGCAATGCAGCAAGGAGTTCTTCAACGGTCGTTCCTTGAACGACCTCGGCATCGTGCATGTCGCCGATTTCATCTGCCACGACTGCGTGCAGTTTGAGCCGGATCAACATTGATTCTCCTCAGCAATCGTAGTACAGCTCGTACTCGAAGGGATGCGGCAACTTGCCCAGAGGTTCTGTCTCGTGCCGTTCCTTGTAGGAGCAGAAGGTTTCAATGAACGTCGCAGGAAAAACCTGCCGGGAAGTGAGGAATTCGCCATCGCGCCGCAGGGCGGCGAACGCTTCTCCCAGCGACGAGGGCAGAGTGGGAATGAGTGACAGTTCTTCCGGAGGGAACTTCTCGATGTCGCCGGAATACGGGCCGAGATGAAGAGCAGCTGGATTCATCTTCGCTTCGATACCGTCGATGCCGGCCAGAAGCATGGCGCTCATGGCCAGGTATGCATTGGTTGTGGCATCCGGTGGACGGAATTCGATTCTCTTCTCGGCTGCCGTGTCTGCGTAGACAGGCACCCTGACAGCCGCGGTACGATTGCCAAGAGAGAAAAACGCCCGAACCGGCGCCTCAAACCCGGGGACAAGCCTCTTGTAGCTGATGGTGGAGGGGTTGGTGATGCCTAGAAGGGCCGATGCGTGGTGAAGAATGCCCGTGACATAATGGATCGCCAGCGGCGACAGATCATACGGTTCTCCCCCCTCTCGGAAGAAAACCGGTGCGCCCGCTTTGGTGAGGTATTGGTGAAAATGCATCCCTGTCCCAGCCTGACCGGGTATTGGTTTGGGCATGAAGGTAGCGGTCATGCCCATCTGGCGGGCAAGATTCTTGGCGAAGTATTTGATGGTCTGAGTAGCGTCGCCCATGGCGCACGGCGTACCTGGCATGATCTCGAGCTCGACTTGGCCGGCTTCGCCACCTTCGTGGTGATGGTACCGAACCTTTACGTGCACGCGTTCCAGCATTTGTACGAGCATGCTCCTGTACTCATACAATCGATCCAGGGGCTGATCTGCATGATATCCCCGGCTGTGCCGGATGCTGTATCCCTGGAGCGGCGTTCCTTCGCCTGGGTTCGCAGTATCGGTCTCGTTGCTCTGAATGGCGAAGAAGCTTGCTGTCGGCGAAGATTTGAAGTCTGCGGACTGGAAAACATAGAACTCAAACTCAGGGGCAAACCATGCAGTATCCGCGTACTTGCGTGTGCGCAGGTATTCCTCGGCTCGCTTGGCTATATACCGCGGATCGAGAGGAAAACGGTCATGCGTATGCGGCTCAACAATGTCGCAATAGACTGCCACCGTGGGGACCTTGGCAAACGGGTCCGGAAACCAGGTGTCGAGATCTGGGACAAGCAACATGTCGCTGCGTTCCACCGATGCGAACCCAGGAATGCTTGATCCGTCAAATGCTACCCCCTGATCCAGGAAGTGCTGGTTCACGCGCGACAGCGGGACCGTGACATGGTGCAACCCGCCAAAGAGGTCGGAGTATTTCAGGTCGACCTGCTCTGCGTGATAATTGCTGATGTAGTCCAGAAAATCGTTGATTTTCGTCATAGCACCCTCCCTCACCCTATTGCCAATGTGTTTGGCTGCAACGTCTGTTACAAGGACATGATATGCGCAGCTGTCCGATTCTGTCGTGACACCAGTTTATCGATGTCTATGCACGTGAACTCGCCATGTTCGATAAGGATCTTTCCATTGACCATGTTCATGTCTACCTGTTTCGCATCGCAGAGGATGGGGGCGGTAAACGGGTCATGGAGACCTCCTGCAAACTCGAGCGTGTCCAGATTCCACATGATGAGATCGGCTGCCTTGCCGGGTTCGATGCTGCCGATGTCCTGATTCATATGGAGCACATGTGCGCCGCCCATGGTTGCCATATCCAGCGCTTCTCGAGCTGACAGGGCATCGGCTCCATATCGGACTCGTTGAAGCAGGGTTGCCAGTCGTACCTCTCCGATGAACGAGTTGCTGTCATTACTCGCGCTGCCATCCACGGCGATTCCAATCCGGATATTCGTATTCTTCATGACGGCGATCGGAGCGATGCCCGACCCAAGTCGCATATTGCTGGCCGGGCAGTGAGCAATGCCACAACCATTATCGGACAACTTGGTGATGTCCGTCTCGGAGGGCCAGACAACGTGGGCGAACCACGCGCGAGACGTCAGCCATCCCACGGATTCCATGTAGTCAACGGGGCCAAGCCCGAATCTCTGGAGGCAGAATTCGTCTTCGTCCCGTGTCTCGGCCAGATGCGTGTGCAGAAGGACGTCTTCTTTCTTTGCCAGAATAGCCGTTTCCTTCAGCAAGTTTGTGGTGACGGAGAAGGGTGAGCATGGGGCAAGAGCGATGCGGGTCATAGCGTATCGACGGCGATCGTGGTATCTCCGGATGGCACGCTCCGATTCCCGCAGTATCTCCTCATCTGTCTGCACCACGCTGTCCGGGGGGAGTCCTCCATCCTTTCTGCTGAGCGACATGCTGCCCCTGGTGGCATGGAAGCGTACCCCCGTATCCTGTGCAGCACGGATTTCGGCATCAATGAGGGCGTTGTTTCCGTGAGGATACAGGTACAGATGATCGGTCGTCGTTGTCACACCTGTTTTGAGCATCTCGCAGATGCCGGTCTGCGCGGCGGTATACATAGCCTCCTCATCGATGTATTTCCAGTGCTCATAAAGAAAGGTAAGCCAGTCGAACAGTTTTGCATGCTCGACCTGAGGAACATTTCGAAAGAGTGTCTGGAACAGGTGATGATGAGTGTTGACAAAGCCAGGCATCATCAATCGATGGCTTCCGGAGAGCGTGCGATCAGGGGCGCGATCAAGATGCGGCTCCCCCGTTCCCACTGATGTAATCGTATTGTTGTCGATGACGACGTAGGCATCTTCCAACTCACGGCGCAGGCTGTCGCAGGTCATCAGGTGTGATATGTGTGCGATCAGGATCCGCATGCGTACCCCCTTTCCAGTCGTTGACATTGTATCCGCATGCAGGGTGGAATCAACGTTCAAGAGCTCTGTATGCTTCTGTTGCGGCATCATCGATATTTTGTCGGAGAGGACATGGGAAACGGTAGATCCTATGCTCGGAGCTTGACCGCTTTTCAGATTGCGAGTTTCGGGAAGATGGAAGAGAAACGGGAAAGGATGGATCAGGAATGGGATCGGCGGTAATGAAATGGTGCCGAAGGAGGGAATTGAACCCACACGGGTGTTACCCCGGCAGATTTTGAGTCTGCTGCGTCTGCCAGTTCCGCCACTTCGGCACGCGTCACATTATATGAACTGCATCGGAGGCTGTCAAACGAACGGTGCTGGCGTATCCGCCCCGTAGGGCCTAGGTATGAGGCGCGACATCGGTATAATGGCGCCATGGATGACATGCCGAACCTCGCACAGACCATCGATCAGGTCGTGGCTGGCCGGACCGAATATTACGAAACAATCGTCAGATACTACGAGAGTTTCGTGTTCTCCGTAGCAGTGCGTATCACGTTTGATCGTGACCTCGCATATGATGTCGCACAGGAGACGTTCTTGAAATTATACGGCAGTCTGGCCAGATTCCGGGGACAGTCGAAGCTGTCTTCATACTTGTATCGCATAGCAACAAACGCTGCCATTGACGCAACGCGCAAACGTGGTTTGCGTCCGCAGACGGCCAACGAAACACAAGCAGACCTCTTGACGGTGGAGGCTCCGCAGACTGCGTCGGAGGGGCCCGACCCACAGGAGGTCAAAGCAGCGCTGGGTGACGCTCTTCAACGCGTTGACCCGACGTTTCGGGCAGCATTCGTTCTCGTGGACATCGAGGGGTTGAGTTACGAGGTTGCTGCCGATAGGCTGGGTATTCCCGTGGGGACGGTCAAGAGTCGCGTGTTTCGGGCGAGGGGCATCCTGCGGGAATTGCTGGCGGGAACCTTGGGCGAGTGAGCCCGTCTTATGAGTGGTGATAAGCAATGAAGAACAACAGTGAACGAACGGACTCACAGATGGAAAAGAACGAAAGGCCGCTGCGTCTCTCCGGCGATCTGAGGATGGAACTGAACGACCTGTTCGCTCCTATGGAACGATCGATCGTATCGTCGGTCATGGCAACAGTGGCTAAGCGCAGGAGTCATGTTCGATCATGGCAGGCGATCGGGTTGGGGTTGTCTCCGGTCATGGCGATCATGGTTGTAGTGATGCTGTATATCAGCTGTGCCGTTTTTCCTACACGGGCGGAGTGGACTCGGTCCGGGATGACCATGACGACGTCAGGCGCAGGAAACGAGGCACAAGACGCTGCTTCCAAAGATCTGATGAACCCGGCGTCTTCAATGACGTTGTCGGCAAGCTTGGCAAGATCGCAGATGATCCTCGATATGAGCGACGACCCGGTGCGCCTGCAAATCATTGCCTCGTGGCTGCGTGCATCTCACCCCGACGTTGCTGAGGAGGTGGCTAGCGCAGAACATGGCAATGCTGTTTCCTTTGTCCTCGAGTCGGGAGAAATCACATCGTTCGCGTCGGTACTGAGTATTTATGGGTTCACCGGCCAAACGACATGGGGACTTCGCATATTGCCGGGATCGGCAGCTTCGGTTTGGTCACTGGCCCTGACGGTTGCATCCGATACCGTCTGCTTCATACCCTGATCAAGGAGTGCTATCGCACCTGATGCAACCACAAGGGAGGTTTCTATGAGTCGACGAGGATTGCTCCAGCGCACAGCAGTCGTCATCCTGTTTTTGTGCTTCATGATAGTTTCTGCAGGGTGTGCGAGTCGTTCCGCGTCTCTCGGCACCAAGGACAGCGGTCGCACGACGACCGGCATGTCCTTTCAAGGATATGACAAGGCGGCATCGGAGACCCCCGTGATCGCGAGTAACCCCTCCGATTCTACAACGGCGGACCGTAAGATCATATTCACGGCTACGCTGACGGTAGATGTCAGTGATGCAGAGAAGGCGTTCCGAAATGCGGAATCGCTTGCAGCAAAGTGGGGTGGCTTCATCGCGCAATCATCTCTGCGCAAGGGCGACACGCAAGTGACCGCAC
>JAKLHS010000018.1 GCA_022710025.1 Caldisericota bacterium
TGCATTGTACGTGTTCTCATATACGCCGCGCAGCATGGATTGTACAACCCATGCGGTTGATGCAGGAACGACTCGCGTTGCAGCGAAGTTGTGACGTTCGATAACGGTCCCATTCTGAGTTTCTATCCTGCGAATAGGGTACGGTGTAATGCGCAGACCACCATTGGCAATGGTCGAGTATGCTTCCACCATCTCGAGCGGCGTGACCTCGAAGCTGCCGATCGCGATCGACGTGTAGGGTTTGAGCGTCGAGGTCACGCCCATCTTGCGCGCGTAATAGATCACACGGTCCAATCCAGCTCGCAATGCTGTTTTGGCCGCAACGATATTTGATGACTCCTTTATTGCATTTGCAATGCTGATCGGGCCGAACCACTGGTTGGTCCCGAGCCACTCGGGTGGGCTCCAGCCTCCGAAGTCGGTTTCCTGGGACGTGACTATCTCGGACGGAAACGTTACTCCATTATCAATAGCAGCCGTGTAATCAAACAATTTGAATGTGGAACCCGGCTGTCGGGCCGCAAGAACACGATTGTAATTGGTTTCGTCATAATTCGTTCCCCCGACCATGGCCAGGATGTACCCCGTTTTCGGATCGACGCTGACGAGCGCTGCCTGTGGCTGGAACACGCCAAGCGCATCACGGTCGCTCTCGACGAATACCTTATCCTTCTTGGCCTGATTCCAGACCTTTTGAACGGCGGACATGGCTGCTTCCTGCAATTTTGGATCAATAGTCGTGTAAACGCGTAATCCACCCTGGTACAGCATTTCCGCCCCATACTGCTCTTGTACGATCGATTTCACGTAGTCGACAAACCAGCCGATACTGCCGTACGGAGACTTCATGCCGTTTTTCAGTGTAAGTTCCTCGGCATATGCGGCGTCGGCTTCTTCCTGGGAGATGTAATGGTTGCGAACCATCTTTGCCAGCACCACATGCTGTCGTTCGCGCGCTTTCTCGAGATTGACATAGGGCGAGTACGCGGAAGGCGCCGGAAGAATGCCGATGATCATAGCCGATTGTGCGAGATCCAAGTCGCTGGCTGAAATCCCGAAGTATCCCAGCGAAGCAGCTTCGACCCCGTAGAGCCCGCTGCCGAAATATACGTAATTGAGGTACATCTCCAGGATCTCTTCTTTCGTATATTGCTCTTCCAGCCGGTATGCAACAATAATCTCCTTGATCTTCCTAGCAATATTGACATCGATATCATGCAAAATCGCTTGGCGCGCGAGCTGCTGTGTGAGCGTACTTGCACCTCTCACCCCACGGCCACGAAGCGGGTCGATGATCAGGGCTGTGACAAGTCCCCGGAAATCAATGGGCCCGTGACTGAAAAAGCGCTCGTCTTCCGAAGCAATGAGCGCTTTGATGGCTACCTCGGAGATCTGCGATAGCTGTTTGGGAAGACGATTTTCAGCAAAGTAGACGGACGAAAGAAGCTGATCATTGCGATCATAGATCTGGGATGCTTTTGGCGATTCTATGAATAGCGAACCCGTCGGCGGGACCTGAGTGGAGTAGTGAGCAAACAGTAACGCGACAGTTCCACACCCTAGGATCGCCAGTGCCACGAGCACAATAAGGAACCAGCCGAGCATGGTTTTCAGATGCAGGCGCCTGCGTGGTTTCTGCTGTTGGACATCGACACGGGGTGGGGTCATATCTTCCTCCTCATCTTCCACGCGTTTCGTGGAGACGTGCTCTGGGTGAGACGACACCCGGCATATGAGCAGCAGGCTCAGGGATGTTCGAGCCTATTGCGGTGATTTTAGCTTCTCCTTGCGAGCGGCAAAATCTTGTGAGATGGTATCCAATCGTCTGCGGATTTCTTTGAGGGTTTCGCGTCTTCCAAGATCTTTGGGCGACTGGATGGCCGTTTCAAGTTCGTCGAGGTTATCGTAGATTCGAGTTTCGAGCTGGTAAATGCTGGACAGGTAAACAGTATCAAGAGAAGATTCCGAGAAGAAGGTCGTATCGCCGTATCCGAGAAATTCTACCTTGTCGCGCAGCTCGTTCATGGTTCGAAGGATTTTCGAGAGATCGTCGACAATGGATGTTTCGGCATCGTTGGCCTGTTCCATAACGTCCGCCAAGGCATCACGAAGATCGTCGATCTTGGCTACCATGACTTCGCGTACCGTTTTGTCGGCGATTCGCCGCTGGTCTGTGTCCTGATATCCCGTATACCCAGGGATGCGAGCCGTCAGCGCTGCGAACCAGTCGCTCTGAGAACCCGCTGCATTGGCTTTCTCGTCCATTGCATCCCCCTCTGCCACCCCAAAAATCTCCGTCACAGATTTTACATGGGAGGGGAGACAAGTCAAACGGCGGAGCCTGTGGGAAAAAGCCACAGTGAGCGTTTGACGAACATGATCTGCTCGGTAAACTGATATAGAGCATGTATGGAGGGAATCCGGCGCCTTGGCACAATGCCGCAGAGCCGGGAACGGAGGCATGAGTCATGAATTGGGCAAACCTGACAGAGCGCGCTCAGAAAGCGGTTTGGATGGCACAGGAGTCTGCCAGTTCTCTCGGCAACGACTTTCTGGACACCGACCATTTGCTGATCGGCCTCGCCAAGCTCGAGGAGGGCATAGCATACGAGGCTATGATTGCTTCCGGCATAGACCTTCACAAGCTTGTAGAATACATATCGGATCAGGTGAGGGGGGTCAAGCATAACAATTTCCTCGGCAGGAACGACGAGATAATACTGACTCCGAGGGCCAAGAAAGTGCTGGACCTTGCCGAGCGCGAGGCAATCAACCTAGGTGACGGATATATCTCGACGGAACACATCCTGCTCGCTATCGTTCATGAAGGGGGAGGCGTCGGGGTACGCAATCTCGAGGATGAAGGGGTCGACATTTCCAAACTTGTCAACACCATTCTCTCTTTGCGCGGGTCTGAACATACGACAGAGTCGACGCGCCCAAGCCACCAGGCGAAACAGAGAACGAAAACGCCGACGCTTGATCAGTACAGCAGAGATCTGACGGAGATGGCACGTCAGGGGAAGCTTGATCCCGTTATCGGTCGTGAGAAAGAAACAGAGCGTCTGCTTCAGATTCTGCTGCGACGGACGAAGAACAACCCGGTTCTCATTGGGGATCCTGGGGTCGGCAAGACAGCCATCGTCGAGGGGCTGGCGCGCAAGATCGTTGCAGGCGATGTTCCGGAGCTGCTCAAAAACAAGAGAGTCATCTCGTTGGACATACCGAGCCTTGTGGCGGGAACCAAGTACAGAGGCGAGTTCGAAGATCGGATGAAGAAATTTCTCGCGGAGATGAAAACGGCAGGCAATACCGTGATCCTCTTCATTGATGAGCTGCACAATGTCGTAGGCGCAGGTTCCGCCGAGGGCAGCTCCATTGATGCGGCGAACATCCTGAAACCGGCTCTTTCGCGGGGTGAGTTGCAGACGATTGGCGCAACGACATTGGGAGAGTATCACAAGTACATCGAGAAGGATTCCGCGCTTGAACGAAGGTTCCAGCCTATCGTCGTGAGCGAATCGACGGTTTCTGAGTCCGTGGAAATTCTAAAGGGTCTCCGAGACAAGTATGAGGCGCATCACCAGGTAACGATTACGGATGCTGCGATCGATGCCGCAGTGAGACTGTCAGTAAAATACATCACAAGTCGATTCCTGCCGGACAAAGCCGTCGACCTCATTGATGAGGCAAGCGCCAAGGTAAGGCTTGCCTCGACCGTACCCAGCGAGGAGTCGCGCCAGTTGCAAGATGAGCTGGACAGAATCGAACGGGAGAAGGATGACGCCATCCGAAATCAGGAATTTGAGAAGGCAGCGGGACTGCGTGACCAGGAGCGTGAACTCCACGACAAAATCGAATCTATTAGGAGCAGCACCGTTGACGCGCCGGCTGCACGTGAAGCTGTTGTGACACCGGATGATATCCGGGCGGTCGTCGCGTTGTGGACGAATATTCCTGCAGAACGACTTGCAGAGGATGAGCGCACGAAGTTGCTGCACCTTGAGGATGCGCTTCGCGAGAGAGTAATCGGACAAGATCATGCCGTAGGAGTACTTGCGGAGGCACTGAGAAGGTCGAGGGCGGGGTTGAAGCACCCTACGAAACCCATCGGGTCTTTCCTGTTTCTGGGCCCGACAGGCGTCGGCAAGACCGAACTGGCTCGCGCGTTAGCTGAAAACCTTTTTGGCAGCGAATCTGCTCTGATCCGGCTGGACATGAGCGAGTACATGGAGAAATTCGCGGTCTCCCGTCTTGTGGGGGCGCCTCCCGGTTACGTCGGATACGAGGAAGGCGGCCAACTGACAGAGGCAGTGAGACGGCGTCCGTTCAGTATCATCCTGTTTGATGAGATCGAGAAAGCTCACCCGGATGTGTTTGACATACTACTGCAGATCATGGATGATGGACGTCTGACGGATTCAAGCGGGAGGACAGTCGATTTTCGCAATGCCGTCATCATCATGACAAGTAATATAGGAGGAGGGTTCAACCGTATTGCTGGCCTGGGGTTCAAACTCCCCGGTGAAGCTGGCGAGACGGAGGCGCACACAGCTGTCATGATGGAAGAACTCAAGCATAGTTTCAAGCCTGAGTTCCTTAACAGAGTAGATGAAATAATTATCTTTAACCAGCTCGCACTGACGGATATCGAGAAGATCGTTACGATCATGCTGAGACGGGTGGCGACAGAGGTCGAGGAAGAAGGCATGCATCTGCAGTTTACTCCAGGACTGGTTTCCTATCTGGCCAGAAAGGGTTTCAGCACAGAGTACGGTGCGCGTCCACTACTCAGATTGATTCAGCACGAGGTAGAAAACGAGCTTTCATACCGCATACTCGAAGGCGAGTTCAAGGAAGGCGATACTGTAACGGTGACGAGTGATGGCGAAAAAGTCTCTTTTGAGTCGACAAAGCGGGAAACTGTCCCGGCAGACTGAGCCGCGTCAATGAATCCACATGGCATAAGAAACTTCTGTATCATCGCTCATATCGATCACGGGAAGTCGACACTGGCGGACCGCTTCCTGGAAAGGGCCGGGTTTATCCTTAAAAACAAGGGAGACCAAGTTCTGGATCAGATGGATCTCGAGAAAGAACGCGGCATCACGATCAAGGCTCACCCTATCCGCCTGAGTTACGCCGGCCGTGACGGAACTCCTCTCGTGCTCAACCTTATCGACACGCCGGGACACGTAGACTTCAACTACGAAGTATCACGAAGCATAGCCGCATGCGAGGGGGCTGTGCTCGTCATAGACGCAACACAGGGAGTGGAGGCACAGACCGTAGCCAACACCTATCTTGCTCTCAATCACGATTTAACAATTATCACAGCCATCAATAAGATCGACTTGCCCAATGCTGATGTGCCGGAGACCCGGCGTGAGGTGGAGGAAATCATCGGACTGGACGCTTCTCGTGCGGTTCTTGTGAGCGCGAAAACCGGGCAGGGTGTGGATGATCTCCTGCGCGTCATTGAGGAAACGATCCCGAGTCCTTCCGGCAATGCCGACGCTCCTCTCAAGTGTCTCGTTTTTGATTCTCATTTCGATACGTACAAGGGTGTCGTCGTGCACGTACGGGTATTCGAGGGCACTCTTCACAAGGGCGATCATATTCGCTTTATGGCGACCGGGAAGGAATTTGAGGTCGTGGAGGTCGGTTACTTCGAACTGGCCGCCGTCGTCACGGACGTGTTGAGCGCTGGCGAGGTTGGGTACTTCGCTGCGGTGATCAGGGAACCGTCCGAAGTGCATATCGGTGATACGGTAACGAGCGCGACAGATCCCACGGCCGAACCGGTGCCGGGATATCGTCCGGTGTTGCCAATGGTCTTTGCCGGGCTGTACCCCATTGATGCAAATGACTATGAAGGATTGAAGTCTTCCCTGCAACGACTTCAATTGAATGATGCTTCCCTCACGTATGAGCCGGAATCGTCGGGAGCCCTTGGGTTTGGGTTTCGATGTGGTTTTTCGGGACTGCTGCACCTTGAGGTGATTACGGAACGCCTGCAACGCGAATATGGGCAGGACATCATCGTGACAGTGCCGAACGTCCGATACCGCATCATCAAGCGCAACACCGGTGAGGAAGTCATGGCGGACAGCCCGTCGAAGTTTCCTTCCCTCGGTGAGATAGAACGCATCGAGGAGCCGTTCGTGCGAGCCGAGATCGTCATACCACATGAGGCTATAGGCGATGTCATGGAGCTTGTCAACAAGAGAAGAGGAACGTTCATCAACATGTCGTACCCGGAGAGTCGCCGGGCGGTGCTTCAATATGAGTTGCCTCTGTCCGAGATCATCACTGACTTCTTCGATCGGCTCAAATCCATTACCAAAGGGTATGGGACGCTCGATTATGAAGTGGCGGGATACCGTGTGGAACCACTTGCCAAGGTGGACGTGCTTGTCAATGGGACTCCGGTCGATGCCCTGTCCTTTGTATCATATGAGGACGATGTTCAGCACAGTGCAAGATCCATGCTTCGGCGACTTCGGAAATACGTCCCGCGTCAGATGTACGAAGTTGCCCTGCAAGCCGCTATCGGAGGCAAGATTGTTGCTCGCGAGAATATCGTGCAGCTCCGTAAGGATGTCCTGGCCAAATGCTACGGCGGGGACGTGTCCCGCAAGCGCAAGCTTCTGGAGAAGCAGAAAGAAGGCAAGAAGAAGATGAAGCAGATAGGAAAAGTCAGCATTCCTCAGGAAGCGTTTCTCTCGATTCTCAAGCGCGAGCCGGACGACGACTAAGCCTCTTGGCGTCTACATCCATATTCCATTCTGTCGCAGGCGGTGTGTTTACTGCGACTTCCTCTCCCACGGAGGCATGAACGACGTTCCTCAGTCATACCTGGACGCAGTGAAGGCAGAGTGGAACCTCTGGGCACCTCATGTGAGTCGGCGGTATGAACTCCGGTCTGTCTATATCGGGGGTGGCACGCCTTCCCTTCTCAACGGAGCCCAGGTCTACTCAATACTGGCGTCGCTGGTGTCTGTGCTTCCAGTCTCGCAAGATTGCGAGATCACACTCGAAGGGAATCCCGACAGCCTGGATTTCACGACTGTCTGTCAATATGCCGAGGCAGGAGTCAACAGAATCAGCATCGGAGTACAAAGTTTCAGCGACACGGCACTTGCCGTGTTGGGAAGGCTGCATACAGCCAACGAGGCGGACCGCGCCGTGAATGCCGTCCGGCAAGCTGGTATCAGGAACGTTTCCATCGATCTGATGTACGGTCTGCCAGGAAGCTCCGAAGACGACGAGCTGAGATCGCTCAGGCATGGCATCGCTCTTGCTCCTGAGCACATTTCCTGGTACAACCTGACCGTGGCGCCCGGGACGCCACTGGCATCGATGGTGGCTGCTGGAAGCATGACGATGCCCGATGATGACAAGGTCCTGGATATCATGAGGCGCGGTTGGCAGTGCCTTGCGTCAGCAGGGTACCGTCACTATGAGGTCTCAAACTTTTGTCTTCGGGGGTACGCCTCGATCCACAATGTGGGATACTGGACATACAAAGAGTACATCGGCCTCGGAGTAGGAGCTTCTGGTTTTCTGGAAGGCCGGCGCTGGACAAACGTGGGTGACTGGAAAGCATACAGGGACCGTCTTGAACGGCATGTTTTCCCTGTCGGCTCCGAGGAGCGGTTGAGCAAACGAGCTCGTGAAGGCGAATACGTCATGCTACGTATACGCATGCCATGTGTCGGCTTGTCATACGCCGACTTCCGGGATATGTTCGGGGAGGATGTTCATCAAGTTTTCGGGGATGCGTTGAATCGCCTGGCGGACGATGGGCTCATTACCATGCAACCAGACCGTGCAGTCTGTACTCAGCGTGGTCTGGAGCTCAACAACATCGTCGCGGAAGCGTTTATTGAGTAGTAGACATGATCCGCCGGGAGAATCCCCTCCCTAATGGGATACATTGAACCGAAAATGCGCTATTTCCTTGTTTTTCACGATGTAGTTTTCTCCTTCGATCCGTAGCAGTCCGCGCTCTTTCGCGATTTTGAAGGAGTTTTCTGCTTTTCGGAAATCGTCTAGCGAGATGACCTCCGCAGCGATGAAACCACGGGCGATGTCTGTGTGGATCTTGCCGGCAGCGTTCCTCGCGTTCGTGCCCGCCTCGATCACCCAGGCTTTGCACTCGTCTTCACCAGCAGTATAAAATGTTTCAAGCCTCAGCAGGTCATAGGCGCGAGCGATGAAACTGTCGATAGCTGATCCGGCGAGGCCGAATTCTTTCAAGAAGTCATCCTGCTCGGCGGCGGGGAGTTCCGATATCTCGTGCTCGAGCTTGGCATCCAGGATCATGACGGTCGCATCTGTTTTGTTCAATGCAGACGTGAGTTCCGCCTCGATGCGTTTTGCGGCCGCTTCGTCGCTCATCGTGGTATTGACGACATGCATGACCGGCTTCAGCGTGAGGAAGGCATATGACGTCAAGATGCGTTTGTCCTCGGTCGACATGTTCAGAGTGCGCAATGCCCTGCCGGCCGACAGACACGCTTGTCCATCAGTCAGAAGATCGCGTTCCTTTTCCAGCAGAGACGTCATCTTTTCTTTTTTCATACGTTCCAGACGCCGTTCAATAATCTCCAGATCGACCAGGGCCAGGTCGAGTTCGAAGCTGTTTATCTGTTCACGCAGCTCCTGGGGCGACGCTGGCCGTGTGAATGCGTCGTACATCTCGACCAGTGCCTCAACGTTCTTGATGTCTCGCAACAGCTCATTACGACGGGACGCATTCTCCTGACCCGAGGGGATACCTGGTACATCGGCAAACTCCACACTGGCGGGCGTCGTTTTTTTGGGGTGAAAGATGCCGGACAGGTACGCGAGATCGCTGTCGGCAATGCTTACCGTTGCGATGTTCGTCTTGGACGGCGACGCTTGAGCTGTTCCCTTGGTAAGGGCTCCGAACAGGGTCGTCTTGCCGGTTTGTGGAAGACCGATGATTCCTATCTTCATTGACACTCCTTGTCGGCTCTGCGTTCATGCTCCTGAGCCTGCGTTCAGTATACTGACTCTGAACATATGGTTCAAGGACGTGCCGGCTGCCATTCGGTTGACATGGAGCGGTGCTGTTCTACACTATTACGTCTGGAGAAACCATACATATGAAGATCAAAACAATACGCGGAGCGTTGCGCGCCGTACAGCGCAAGCTCGACGCAGGACACACGGAAAAGGTAACGCACTCTGCCGAGCTCGACCGTTCCTATGGCCTCTTGGCGACGGAGAGAGCGTGCTATATCACCCGTCTGTTGAGTTCGGGGGACTATGTAGATTTTGGCAGATTGTTCCCGGATCTCGCTCACCAGATAGGATGGACGCGGGGTATTATGCTTTCAAGGCAGGATCTTGCGAGTGCCATCTCAGCAACACGCAAGATGCCACAGACGGTGAGTATGTCCACTATCATGATATTCGTCGACGAATGCGGCCGTTTCTCGCAGATCG
>JAKLHS010000019.1 GCA_022710025.1 Caldisericota bacterium
TCCCCGCAAGGGCGTGTTCGAGAAGGACCCGTCCCGGTTCGTTCCCCTGCCGTCGTTTGCCTACGCGGCTCACAAGCGCATCATTGGGACGCTGGCGGATCTCGCGCGCGAAGCGGATGCCAGCCCTCTCAACAGAACGTATGGCACAAACAGCAAACTGGGGATCATCACAAGCGGCCCCACGTTCAACTACGCCATGGACGTCGTTCACGATTACGATATCCCGGCGGACGTGCTCAAACTGACCTTCACGTATCCCTTCCCCGAGCAGACGGTCCTGGACTTCATCAACAGCCATGAGGCCGTGCTGGTGGCCGAAGAGGTCGATCCCATCATGGAGAAGGAGGTGCTGGCGATCCTCGGCAAGCACGGCATCGGCAAGAAGGTGTACGGCAAGCTGGACGGCACCATGCCGATGGCGTACGAGTTCAGTCCGGGCATCCTCAAGGCCGGTATCGCCAAGGCCCTGCGCATCGACCTGCCCGCCACCGACGCCGTCGCGACGGACATGAAACTGCCTGTGCGTCCACCCGTGTGGTGCGCGGGGTGCCCGCATCGCGCCGTCTTCTACGCGGCACGCAAGGCCGTCGGGCACCTGGGCATCGAGAACGTCGTTTTCCCCTCCGACATCGGCTGCTATACCCTGAGCGCGGCGGCCCCCTACCGCATGGCGGACTACCTCACGTCCATGGGTTCCAGCATCGGCCTGGCCAGCGGTCTGGCGGCGGCAACGGACCAGCGGGTCATCGGTTTCATCGGTGACTCGACTTTCTTCCACTCCGGCATGCCGCCCCTTGTCAACGCCGTGCATGCGGCGCGACGACTGGTAGTCGTTATCCTGGACAACAGGATCACCGCCATGACCGGCGGGCAGCCCAATCCCGGCATGCCGCTCAACGGCATGGGCGAAGCTGCGCCCGAGGTTTCCATCGAGGCTATCGTTCAGGCGATCGGCGTCGGCTTCGTCCGGACGGTCGACCCGGCGAACCTGGCAACGACACAGCAGGCCATCGAAGAGGCGTTGCAGTACGACGGGGTCGCCGTCGTCATCGCCAAGCACCCCTGTGTCATGATCCGCGGCGCGGCGCGGCGTCCGCACGTCGCGTTTGCCGTCGACAGCACCAGATGCACCAAATGCAAGATCTGCGTCACGACGTTTGCCTGCCCGGCCATGTACGTGGCGACAGACGGGACGGTCGCCATCGACGAGTCCCTGTGCAGCGGGTGCGCCGTCTGTGTGCAGGTGTGCCCCGAGAAAGTCATCGGAGTCAGGAGGCAGTCATGAAGACCTACTGCATCTACATCGCCGGCGTCGGCGGCCAGGGAGTCGTCAGGACGTCCATGGTCCTGGGCATGGCATGCGCCAGGAAAGGCGTCAACGTCGTCATGAGCGAGATCCACGGCATGGCGCAGCGGGGTGGTTCGGTTCCGGCCGAGATGAAGATCGGCGACGCGTACAGCCCCATCATCGAGCAGGGCGGGACCGACCTTCTCCTCTCCTTCGAACCGGCAGAGTCCCTGCGGGCGATGGCCAAGATGAGCGCAAAGACGGTTGCGGTCGTCAACACGCAACCCATCATCCCCGTGACGGTCGCCCTGGGCACCTCGACGTATCTCGATCCGCAGGCCTATCTCGACGAGCTTGCTTCCAAGGTACGCAGGGTCGTCGCTCTCGACGCCGGGCGCATCGCGGTGGAGGCGGGCAACGCCCTGGCGCTCAACATGGTCATGCTGGGCGCGGCATCGGCGATGCCCGGCTTCCCGGTCGAGAAAGAATACCTGGTCGCGGCCATGAAGGACAACCTGCCGCCCACGGCGATCGACGCCAACCTGCGCGCCTTCGACATGGGTGTTGCGGCAGCAGCCGGCGAGCGGCAATAGGCGGAAGCCGCTCAGTCGGTAAAGCTCACCTCGGCCGTCGTCTGCAGACGTACGACGCCTCCAGCGCTCAGCCGCGCGTTGTACTCCGTGACGACGGCCTCGGCGTCCTCGCGATAGGTGCTGTGTGCGTCGCTGACGAGAACAGTATCGTACCCCAGCTCGTGGGCCCCGTTACAGGTCGCGTTGACGCACCCGTTGGAGACCAGCCCCGTGACGACTACCCTGTCCACATGCAGCGCGTCCAACTTCTCCTTGAGCGGTGTGTCCTCGAAGGCGTTGCCGTGATGCTTCCGGATCATGATGTCCCGGGGTTCCGGCTGTATGGCAGGGTGCAGCTTCCACTCATCTGTTCCCTCGACCAGGTTCTTCTCCGTCGAATGCTGGATGTAGACGACTGGCGCGTGGGCCGCGTGCGCCCGCTCGACCAGCAGGTTGATGTTGGCGAGCACCTCCCGTGCCCGGTACAGCGGGGTCGTCTTCTGGAACAGTCCCTGCTGGACGTCGATCACCAGCAATGTCGTGTGCCTGTTTGACTTCGTCATCACTTGCCTCCTCTCACACCCACATGGTAGCGCGATTCTCGCCGTGACGGCAGGCATGGCCATCCGGCGGTCAATGTGGAAAGCATTTCGTATATGATGATATCAGGCACGCTGGAACAACGACGGAGGAGCACCATGGAGAAGGAGCAGATCACACAGGCGAAGAAGGAAGCGATCATCAACCCGAAGTATCCCCGGGCGGCAACGTATGACGCCGCATGGCAGCTGGAGAATGAGGACGGATCCCCGTGTCTCTGGCTGATGGAAGCGCTCGCGAGGAAGATGAACCTGAAACCCGGCATGAGGGTCTTGGATATGGGGTGCGGTGCAGCCATGTCGTCGATCTTCCTTGCCAGGGAGTTTGGCGTGCAGGTCTTTGCCAACGACCTCTGGGTCAGCGCCTCCGATAACATGAAGCGGATCAGGGACGCCGGTGTCGACGATCTCGTGGTTCCCCTGCATGCCGAGGCACATGATCTGCCGTATGCCGACGAGTTTTTCGACGCGGCGTTCTGGGTCAATTCGTACCAGTTCTACGGGACGGCTGACACGTACTTCAACGAGTACTATGGCAAGCTCGTCAAACACGGCGGGCAGCTGGGGTTCGCCCTGCCCGGCATTTACCGCGAATTCGACGACCTAGTGCCGGAGTACCTCGCGAAACACTGGTGGAAGGAATTCTACTACTTCCATTCGCTCGACTGGTGGACAAGGCTCTTCCGGCGGAGCGGCACCGTCGATGTCGAGGTCGCCGACGACTTCGGCGGCGATGGCAACGAGATCATGATGCAATGGGAACCCATTCCCGACCGCATGCGCCTTGTCCGCGTCGATGCCGGCAGGAACATGACCTGGCTTCGGATCGTCCTCCGACGACGTTGACCGGCGCGGTCTGCTGTTACGACAGCGTCATCCCTGGTAAGTCGTCGCCCCGGTCGCGCTCTGCCTTCGCGATCACCCACTCTACTGGGAACACCCTGAGGCCATGAGCATCCTCCAGCGTCATCTCGCGGGAGAAACCCCGCGCCTCGGCGCGCAGTCTCGCGAGCTTGTCGTCCAGATCGGGCCCGGAGGTCATGCCACGATAGCCCACCAGCGAGAAGTCGGAACCGACCACGCGATGGCAGGGGACGATCGGATACAGGGGGTTGCCTGCCATGAACCGGCCGACTGCACGTGCGGTCGTGCCGGCAGCCTCGGCGATGCGGCCGTAGGAGCAGGCATAGCCGCACGGGATCGTCGCGACCAGGCGGAAGACACTCGCTGCCGGCTCGGGCACGACTTCGATGGCCAGTTCGAATCGCTTGCAGGATTCGTCGCCGGCTTCGATCGCAGCCAACATGCGGGCCGTTGTGTCGGCAAATGCAGATGGTCCCTCTGCGAGCCGATGCGGAGCACCCGGGGGCAGGCACTGCACAAGGATACGTGACGCCTCTTCGCGCGTGCCCGCGACACATGTTGCGGCAAGCTTGCCGCCGTACTCGGCTATACCAAACCACGCGGCGCCTTCCTGTCTGAGCCAGAGATCGATCATGCGTACCCCCTTGCCATGCTGCACGTGCGACGACTTACAAAGTGGCAGGACTTCTACCATGGTATCTCCTGTCTGTGGATTCACCAATTGCCAGCAGTGCTGATGGTCGTGATGACGTGTCAGGGAATCATGCATGAAGCGCAGGAGCAGCTACACTGCAAATAGGGTTCGGGGACGCACCGGGCGTGTGCGTCATGCACGTAGGTGGTTCAGAGAAGGTGGATCATGCAACAGAGACGCAGCATCATGACGTTCATCGCACTGATCACCCTCGTCGCGCTGGTCACCGGCTGTGCTGTCAAGACGACGCCGGGTACGATGACAGAGGGCACCACATTCACGGTCACAGCCATGGGGATGGCGTTCGATACGGCAACGATCACGGTCCCGGCAGGCGCACACCTGACGATCACCTTCCGCAACAATGACGAGGGAGTCTTTCACAACATCGCGTTCTATATGTCATCCGCAGCGACCACGTTCATCTACAAGGGTGCCAGGATCACGGGTGTGTCGAGCATCACCTACACCTTCGACGCGCCAACGACACCGGGGATGTACTTCTTCCGCTGTGACGTCCACCCGACCACGATGACCGGTCAGTTCATCGTGCAGTAGACGACAGCAAGGAGCACAGGGATATCCCTGTGCTCCCTCACCTGCATCTCGCCAGCCTCCCTCCGGCAACAGCTACCTGCTCGATCGGCTGACGGCGACGGTCATCCCCAATGCGAGACGGCTCCTTGACCTCTTCTGTGGCCAGCAGATGGTCGTGACGTTTGCAACGTTTGGCAATTAGCGCGCGGACGGTCGCGACCGTGCGTCCACGCAAGCCAGACCAGGTTGGAATGAGACCCTGCTCAAAGTCGGCACCCGGGACCAGGAGGTCGTCGATGAGCTGAAGCCCAGGGACGGCGAGGTCGTCGTCTGCAAGACCACCGACAGCACGGTCATAGGCACGCAGTACGGCCACATCCTGCGGTGGATGGGCATTGAGCACGTGGTGGTTGCGGCCTGTTCACGGATCAGTGCGTCTCCAGCACCGTGCGCGACTGTCCGACTGGGGCTACACCGTCTTCTTGGTGAAGGATGTCACGTCGGCCATCAACGCCGACCTTCAGATCTGGGAGACCAGGATGCTCAACCAGATCTACTGCAAGGTAGTCTCAACCGAAGAAGTGCTGCAGGATCTCGCGGTGCAATAGGGGTGGTCTGTCCGTCACCAGTACAGGTGATTTGATCCGTCAGTCCCGCACAGTAGATGCGTGTGGTGTTCCCGCCCGGGATCCGTTCTTGGCAGCAGACGGCGCGTTGTATTCGTACTCGTAACGGCAGTATAATAATTAGGGTGGAAATGCTCGGCCAAACGAGGGAGGACGAGCACGGCGTTCGAAGGCAGTGGTCTGTATGAGTCATTGAAGGGGGCAAAACAGTGGGTATCGGAGAAGAATTCCAGACTCTATGCGAGAACCTGAGAGTTCCGACGACAGATCGATCACAGATATCTGACAGGTATCAAAGAATAACCAAGAGGCTCAACACCGACTTTCGTGACCTGGACTCCAATACGGCGCATAGCATGTACGTTGGCTCCTATGGACGAGGTACAGCCATCGCTGGTTTCAGTGATCTGGATATGCTCTATGAGTTGCCGTGGAGCCTGTACGACAAGTACCATGTCTCCTCCAGCAATGGGCCGTCTGTCCTTCTTCAAGACATCAGGAAGTCACTTCTGGCGAGCTTTCCCAATACAAGTATCGCTGCCAGCGGGCAAGTAGTCGACGTCAGCTTCGGAGACAGTATGCTTTTTGAGGTGCTCCCGGCATTCGGGCCGTTCGACGATGCTAGTTACCGGTTTCCCGACTCACACGATGGCGGACACTGGAAGACGACGAACCCGAAACCAGAGCAGGATGAAATTGGTCGCATGGATGCTGTGTGTAACTATAACCTGAAGCATCTGTGCAGAATGGCTCGTGCGTGGAGGGAGAAGTGGAGCGTAGAAATGGGAGGGCTCCTCATCGACACTCTTGCCTATAACTTCCTGAAGGACTGGAGCCATGCCACTGAGTCATACTTCTGGTACGACTACATGAGTCGGGATTTCTTCGACTACCTTGCTTCTTGCGACACTTCACAGGAATACTGGCTTGCTCCCGGAAGCAATCAGCGTGTATTCCGAGGAGATGTCTTCCAGTACAAGGCACGGCAGTGTGTCAACATAGCTGTGGAAGCCATCAAAGATGATACGAACAAATACGACTGGTCTAGGCGTGACAATTGGAGGAAGATCTATGGCCCAAAGTACCCAGCGAGCTGAGGGAACGTCTAGCGATCCGATGGTTGTACTGGAATCACAGATCAGAGCACGGTTCGGCGACATCGTCTACACTCAAAAGACGCATGAAAAGTGCGCTGACATCCTCCTATCACGACTTCACAAGCTGCAGATGTGGAAATTCGTGTTGTCTGCACTTACCACAGGCTCTCTCGTAGGTGCCATATTTGCCAACCAGGTACGATGGGGGACAATTGTAGCAGGATTCGCGTCCCTCGCTCTCTTCGTGATATCGAATATCCTCAAAGAGGAGCAGCTAGGCGAAGATGCATCCCGGCATAGGGCGACAGCCAGAATGTTGTGGAGCGTGAGAGAGTCGTATCTGTCTCTCATTACTGATCTGTATATTGGTTCAGTCAGCCGCGATGATGTCCAGAGCAAGAGGGACGGACTTCAGGAGGAGACGGGCCGAATCTACTCAGACGCGCTATCAACTTTCGCGCAAGGATACGAAGCTGCTCGTGTGGCCCTCAACGTGAAGGGAGAGAGATCCCTGTCAGATGATGAGATCAACGCCTTCTTGCCCATCCCCCTCCAGCGCTAGAGTGGGCAGGGTTCGCGCGGCGGAGGATCCCGCTGAGACGAGTCCTGTCAAGGCTGCATCGGGACTACTCTAAGACAGTTTCGTTGACACGCTGTGGTAGTCGTAGCTGCTGTCGGAGTGCTGCGTCCAAGTCGCCCTTGCACAGGGCAAAGGCAAAGCCGAATACGGAACCGTGACTGTCTGCCACTTGCCGCCACCTCGGTCGACAGGAATCAGTGCCGAAAGTGATCGCACGTCGATTCTGCGAAGTGTGGCTTCATCGTCGTTGACTAGCCACGCGTCTAGGATGCTTCTCAAAGAGTCTCCTAGAACATTCCACTCATTGCGGGTAAGAGTGAACACAGCTGTACTCAGTGGCCGCGTGCTACCCTTCACTTCGATGACCAGCGTAGATGCATCGCTTGAGGAAACGCGGGAGAGGACGTCATACCCGGCTAAGGTCGACTCAAGTGCTACCCAGGTAGGTGCGATGCCGGTTCTCCACGACTCATAGCCGATAGTCAGACTCTCGGCATCCCTGCCGATTTCCAGATGGTTCTGGTTCTGCTCTGCACGGATGCCACACGCCAGAGCGTCCCACCAGGCCACCGTGTCACGATCACAGTCATCCAGCAGTCCAGACTCTTCCAGACACTGAAGATCATCTGGTGGAGCCGATATACGGACAGCTTGGCGACCCTGTGTTGTAACAGATGTCCATGGAGGCTTCGTGTGGCTGTACAGTTCCATCACTGCTCGCCGGAATCTGGTGCGCGGCGTGTTCTCCGCGATGACAAGTCTCCCGGAAGCCGTCAGTTGCAATTTGCCGTCCTCTGAACAATCTACGAAGCCAGCGCTTCGTGTAGCCGCTATCATGCTAGTCAGCGGAATGCCGTCCCAGTCATCCAGAGGGCGGTCTGTCCACGAATGATATGAGGGGTTGTTGCTGACTGCTTGCAGGAGATACGGCATGCGGTAAAGATGACCGACTCTCATTTCCTGGGCTTAAGGGAGAAGCACGGCCTTGAGATCGTCAAGATCAGCCGCTGTCAACCCCGAGGTCTCATCATCGAACAAGATCGGCTCAACACGAAGATCGGGATCCTCTAGTACTGCAGACATCTCTTGTACCTTCGCCTGCAGTCTGCGCTGGACCGAAGCATCGATCGAGTCTGGCGACTGAAGAAGCAATATGAATGTCCGCTGGTCTGGTGGTAGGCCAAGTCGATGAATCCGATCCTCAGACTGGAGGAAATGGGCCGCATTGTAGGTGCGATCGACATATATGGCATGGTGACAGATGGTGTGCAGACTGATACCCTCCGAACACGCTGCCGGGTTGGCCACAAGTACACTACAGGCGGGATCACAAAGGAAATGACGGATACGCGCCTCACGTGAGTCTTCCAACGTCTCATCTTCACTCGTCTCCACACTACCGTCGATATATGTGGCGCCCACGTCTTGAAGAGCTTCGTACAGATATCTTACGGTTCCGACGAAGCTCGACCAGATGACAACTTTCTTGCCTTGTTTGGCTAAGCGTCGTGCAATACTCGAGGTCAGAGCCAGTTTGTGGCTCGTCTCGGCTGCTGCAGCAGCGAAGCAACTGAGTTCACTTACTTCTGAGTTCGCAAGAAGCGTTGGGTTGGAAGCAGCCTCAAGCAAGCGCATCACACTACCTGCGCATCGACGCACTCGCCTGCGGGCATTTGGGTCGGGCACCCGCAATTTCAGCACGAGCTCGCTCGTCAGCGTATCGTAAAGCATGCGTTGTGAAGGCGACATAGGGACCGGTATTGCCAGGACAGTTGGTGGACGCAGGCCCAGCTCAGATTTCCTCGTTCTCACTGAGACTCGACGGATTTCTGTCGCGACTGACTCTTCAGAGACGCGCACTTCTGGATAGAGGAACTGCAGCTGGGGGATCAAATCTCTTCTCCCATTGGGCATTGGTGTGCCAGAGAGGACTAGCTTGCCGAGCGGGAGATGGGACACGGCCAAGATTGCTCCACCAGCCGCTCCGTCGACTCCGGCCTTCATTCGGTGGCTTTCGTCTAGAAACATGAAGTGTGGACTCTTCGCAAGCTCGTCTGAGAGCGGACGCGGAGTCCGCGCAAACTGCTGGTACGAAATCAAGGAGATTGTGTATTGCCTCTGCAATAGCGTGCCTATCGCGTCAGAACCACCAGTCAATCGCACTGGAGGGTGCATCGCCCCGCCGAAGCATTTGAGTATCTCGTCTTCCCATGATGCAAAAGCATTCTTGGGAGCGACGACAACCGCTGGAATTTCGCACGTGCACTTAGCTGCATACCACGCTAGAGCCTCGGCAGTCTTCCCTGCCCCAGGAACGGAGAACGTGGCGCCTGCCGGAAGACCCAGCAATCGCTGGACGTTCCGCAGTTGGAAGGGCCTCAGCTCTCGGACGAAACCAGCATTACGCAGACGTGCGGAGATGTCGCCCAGGCTCATGAGGTTGGTTGCTGCCGTACCAGCGGTTTTCCATGCTTCTTCTCGCTGAAGTGATTCTGCAACCAGCTTGGCGG
>JAKLHS010000002.1 GCA_022710025.1 Caldisericota bacterium
ATGAGGCGCGGTACTCAACGACGGACGTCACCACGGGACAGGTCACGGAAGCCAGGGCGGCGTATCAAAAACTGCTGGAACAACTGAAAACTGAGGCGCAGCATCCACGCTTCAGGGGAGAGGATATACAGCCTTCTTCCTGACGACGACGTATTCTGTAACGGGACCATCGTCTCACCGATGTAATAGATGAGAGGCGGCAAGGTGAGCACGCATGATCAACGGGCTATGGTGATTCGCGAGTACGACGACAGTCGGGAACATCCTGGTAAAACGGTTGTCTTCCTGCGTGTCGCGCGTTCAGGGTTGTTGTTCTCCCTGATCGCGCTTGCCATAGCTCTGATGCTGCGCAGCGTTTCTTTCCTGATCGTGGGGTTGGGTGCCCTGGCGTATACTTCTTTTTTATGCGCTGTGTTGACAGCGGAGTACAACCGCCTCCTTGTTATGGCGGATCTCCGGCATAACGTCGTAACGGTTCGTCAGCCGAACATGATTACCTGGAAAACATCCGGCTGCACGACGACTCTGCCGGTTCTGACCTCTGTAGATCCGGTATTTCCCTCCTATGTGGTTCCACACCATCAGCGAATCTCTGGTGACACCCTTACCGTCTTTTTCAGCGCATCCCGGAAAGGCGTGTACTCAGTCGGCGGCGCTCGCATAACACTTCAAGATCCCCTTCGGATATTCCGCATCCAGCATGCCATTGCTCCCCACCTGTCGCTCACCGTCATCCCTCGTGCACTTCCATTGACGTCCCTGCATATCGCGCTGACCTCCCCGCTCGACGGTCAACGCGTGCGCTACGCTCCCAACGTCGACACAAGTCAGCTCACGGGTATACACCCGTATGATGGAGAACCGATGAATCGCATCCACTGGAAGATGAGCGCGCATACAGGCAGTCTCCTCGTCAAGGATTTTACCCCTTCCGCTTCGCAGACAGCAGTTCTTGTTGTCGATTACACTGTGAGCGGCGATTTTCCTTTCACGCTCGAGACGCTCGACGAAACACTGTCTACGGTCGCTACAAGCATCCTGACATATATCTACGACCGCAGGCTTCCCTTTGCCGTCGCGACTCTCGGTGATCGGACCGACTGGGTCGGCCCCGGGCATGACCGCACCCGATTGCTCGCGTGCCTTACGGCCATAGCACGAGCTCAAACGGTCAAAACGGAATCCGGCAACACGTTGTTGGACTGGTTGAACCATAATATGCATGCTTTTCCCGCTCGTTCCCAGTTATTTGTCATTGCGCACTCAGTAAACGAAGACGGTATCGTGGAGCTGTTGCGACGACGGGAATCGTTTGCCCGGATTACCGTTATCGTTTTTCCGGAAGGAAGTTTCCTGATGCCCGGAGAGCATCGCGCCCCCTACTACTTGAAGGATAGCGAACGATTGACGCACCTTCGGTCACTCCAGCGGGTCCTTGGACAGAACGGCATCGACCTGCAGATCGTCGAGCTCAATGATGCGTTTACGACATCCCGCTTCTGCGCACAAGAGACATGGACGCCACGCGCACAGCTCGTCTCATAGTTGCCAACGCCGCCTGTTTTCTGGCCTACTGGATAGCCCGGACAGCCGTGCCGTGGTGGTTTGCGATACCGGCGCTCATAGTATTCAACATCGCGCTGAACCATCGGAATCAACGGCTGTTTCGACTCTATCACGGCCTTCAGACATGCTTTCTGATCGTCTACCTGGCTGTCACCGCTGAAAATCATACGCTTCAGGAATTCCTTGCAATACTCATATTGACAGTCCTCTTTGAGTTATACCTGTGGATCGCAGGAAACCTTACACTGGCGGCAGCTTCGCCTTCCGGATTTCTGCGCGTGAGCATCGTCGCATGTTTCTACGCTGTCCTTGGAAACACGGACCCCCTGGTCTGCGCTATCGTTCTGGCTGTTATGCTTGCCGCATCCATGTTCTCCGCGGTCATTGCCTCCGATCCTGTATCCATGAAGAAACTCATCCCGGGATTTATCATCCTCGCCATCGTGTTCGCTGCCGCCGTCGCGTCGCCTGTCGTACAGGCTCCGACACTCCCCAGAGCGGCAGTCTGGCTCCTGCCGGGCACTCCGTCTTCCACTCCAAAACCGGCAGGTAATGGCGGACTTCCGGTGAATCTTCCCGCCCTGACCCTTCGACGCGTCATGCAGCAGCACTTCTGGGAGCTGTTCGGGTTCATGTATGTACCGATGGCTGTCATGGCTGCCATTCTTCTTGCCGCCGCCATCGTCTCCGTGAGTATCCTGCACAACAGCTGGAGCAAAACGATGCGGATGCTCCTGTTCCCTATTTCGCTGCTTTTGTGCGCTCTGGTATTCACGCTGATCTATACCGCAGCCAAGACCGCTCAGGTATCGGGAGGAATAGCGGCACTGGGAGCACTTCCCGGAAACATGGACGACATCGTGGAGTCACTCCGCAAAAACAGCATCCTTCCTCCTCGGGAAGACGAAGTCAAAGCTACGCTCGAGAGGATTGTCACAGTCGTGTACTGGTTTGGTGCCAGCCTGCTGTTCGTCTCGATCGTGTCCACCCTGCGCGATATGGTTTTCGAATTCCGCCACGAGGTTCTGCTTTCCATGCTCGAACGAAACGAGCGCAAGAAAGTACTCCGGGCAGTGCGCCGCCTCGCGTCTCTAGACAACGGCGTGCTCCTTGAGGATCCGACTACAAGCGTTACGGCCATGTTTGCAATGGCCGTCGAGGCGGTGCATGCACTCGGTCCCTCTCTTCGACGCGGTGAAACGGCACAGGAATATGCCCTCCGCGTTTCGACGGATCTTCCCTCATGCACCATTCCGATCCAGGAGCTGGCAGATCTGTTCAGCAAGGCGCACTACAGCCATGATGCTGTTACAGAGAGAGATGTCCTGACTGCCCGCTCAGCGCTCCAGTCGTTACGAACGACGGTTCAAACCCTGCGCCGCAGTTGGCAAAAGACAGCGCACGACGCCCGTATGCGTTGATTTTGACCTGAGGAGCATACAATAGGATCGCCACCAGCCACATGAGGGAGCAGATCATGAAAGAGAAACTGGATAAAGCTGTATCGTATGTAGAGCAGTACTTTGTCGGCAAGCATGCCGTCGTCGAGGTGGCATTTGCCACACTTCTCGCCGGTGGGCACATCTTCCTCGAGGATGTTCCCGGCCTGGGGAAAACGACCCTGGCGAACCTCATCTCAAGATCGCTCGGTCTGCAGTTCAAGCGTATCCAGTTTACGCCGGATCTCCTTCCGTCAGACATCTCGGGAGTCTCGGTCTACGACCAGAAGACGCAGGAGTTCCGACTCAAACAGGGCCCCATCTTCACCAATCTTCTCCTGGCGGACGAAATCAACCGGGGCACACCCAAAACTCAGTCCGCCCTGCTCGAAGCCATGGCCGAATACCAGGTGACCATTGACGGTACGATCGTGAAATTGGAGCGACCCTTCGTAGTCATGGCCACCATGAACCCGATCGAATACGAGGGAACGTTCCCACTGCCCGAGGCGCAGCTGGACCGCTTCATGACACGCCTGACGATCGGATACCCCAGCAAGGAAAAGGAAGAGGAGATCATCACGGGCTTCTATGCGCGTGTCAGGATCGTAGGCGAAGACGTTCGTATCATCTCGCGCGAGGACTTGCTGGCAATGCAAAAAGAGGTCGAGGAAATCTATGTGGCGCCGGAGCTCATCACATACGTTGTCTCGCTCGTCGATGCCACCAGGCATGACGATACCGTGTACCTCGGACTGTCGCCACGCGGCGGCATAGATCTGATGCGATTGAGCAAGGCCTATGCATATCTCCAGGGGAGAGAGTTCGTGATCCCGGATGACATCAAGACAGTTTTCCCCTTCATATCCGGGCACCGCATCATCCTGCAAGCCGAGGCACGCTTGCGCGGCGTCACGACAAACGAAGTCGTGGTCAACACACTCAAGGGCGTGGCGATCCCCAAACTGGCTGACTACCGGAAGCAATAAGAATTCATCAATACGAGCAGGGTTCGCAGACTGCACCAGGCACTTTTCTGCAGAAAAGCCGGGGGCACCTCTGTGTGACTTCTGACGATGCGGTTGTATGTTCTGTCGCTTCTACCTCCTTCCCATACAACATTTTCTGACCTTGTCAAGCCCCTAAGCCGCTCCTTCACAATACTTGACGCACCAACAGGCGACCATAGAATGGGGATGTGCTCTTCTGAAGCGACACCTGGAGTTCGAGGCCTGCACTACATCGGAACCACCAACCATACTTGGGGGCGAGACGCATGCGATACGTTATCAAACGCACAGGTGAGAAAGTACCCTTCGATCCGGAAAAGATACGCAACGCTATCACAAGGGCTGCAAAGGCAACACAGGAACTCGACGAGATCGAAGCTGAACGCCTGACGCGTATCGTCATCGCTCAGATCACGGATGACATCGCTACCGTCGAACAGATCCAGGACCTGGTAGAGCAGACGCTCATGGAGTCGCGGCATCACAAGACAGCCAAAGCTTACATTCTCTACCGGGAACAACACCGCAAGCTGCGTGATTTCAGAACACTGCTGGACCCCCGTGAGACGATCCAGAAGTACCTTGAAAAACTGGACTGGCGTGTCAATGAAAACTCCAACACCAGTTATTCCCTCCAGGGATTGAACATGCACCTGGCCACAAGCGTGGTCAGCCGTTACTGGCTCAACGAAGTCTATCCTCCCGAGGTCCGGGAGGCTCATGTGAACGGGGATATGTATATTCACGACCTGGGGTACCTGGCTGCCTACTGTGTCGGCTGGGACCTGAAGGATCTCCTGACACGAGGACTGGGCGGCGTTTACGGCAAGGTAGAGAGCAAGCCGGCTAAACACTTCCGATCCGCTCTCGGTCAGATGGTCAACTTCATATTCACGATGCAGGGCGAGGCCGCCGGCGCACAAGCATTCAGCTCTGTCGACACATACCTCGCCCCTTTCATCCGTCATGACCATCTGTCATATGACGAAGTGAAGCAGGCAGTCCAGGAATTCGTCTTCAACATGAACGTGCCGACCAGGTCAGGGTTCCAGTCCCCTTTCAGCAACATCACCCTGGATTTGCATCCCCACGGTGAAACAGCCCATGAAGCTGCCATCATAGGCGGAGAGCCACTGCAGGAAACATACGCAGATTTCCAACCAGAGATGGACATGTTCAACAGAGCATTCGCCGAGGTCATGCTGGCCGGAGACTCAAAAGGGCGCGTCTTTTCCTTCCCCATCCCTACCTACAACATCACGAAAGACTTCGACTGGAACAACCCCGTGTACGACTCTATCTTCGAAATGACCGCCAAATTCGGCATCCCGTACTGGAGCAACTTCGTCAACAGCAGCATGGATCCGGATGACGCCAGATCAATGTGTTGTAGACTGCGTCTCGACACCCGTGAATTGCGCAAACGAGGGGGAGGCCTGTTTGCCGCCAACCCGCTGACCGGATCCATCGGCGTCGTCACAATCGACCTGCCGCGTCTGGGCTACCTCTCACATACGAAGGATGAGTTGTTCGACCGCCTGTCTCACGTGATGGACGTCGCGCATACATCGCTCGAGATAAAACGGAAAATCATCGAGAACTTGACGGCGGCCGGCCTGTATCCGTACTCCCGCCACTACCTGAGCACCGTCCGAGAACGTTATGGACAATACTGGGCAAACCATTTCAACACGATAGGGATCAACGGCATGAATGAGCTGCTTGTCAACTTCGCCGGCATCTCCATAGCCGAACCGGAGGGTGAGAAGCTGGCTCTCGAGATCATGGACTTCATGCTCGCCAAACTGGAAGAGTTCCAGCATGCGAGCGGCCAACTCTACAACTTGGAGGCTACTCCTGCCGAGTCGGCAACGTATGTCCTTGCCAAACAGGACAAGGCTCTCTACCCCGATATCGTAGTAGCCAACGACGAGGCCGTACGCAACGGAGCCGATCCCTACTACACCAACTCGACCCAGTTGCCCGTAGCATACACGACCGACCCGTTTGAAGCCCTGGAACTGCAGGACCCCCTGCAAGCGAAATATACCGGGGGAACGGTCGTTCACTTGTTTCTGGGAGAGAGACTGGACAGCGCGGACCAGGCAAAACAGCTTGTTCGTGCCGTCACCAACGGCTTCCAGCTGCCGTACTTCACGATCACTCCCACCTTCTCGATTTGTCCGAAGCACGGGTATATTGCAGGCAATCACCCCTACTGCCCGCGATGCGACGAAGACCTGGCCGCTGGAGAACAGGGTACCACAGGAGCATCGGCATCGGACGATGTGCCATTCGCAACACGTTCCGAGACATAGGGGGCTGTCATGACTTTCTCACGTCATTTCCGGAAGCGAGTCGTCATACTGGTCGTCGCGGTTATCGTTGTTGCTGCATCCGCCTGTTTCGCCTGGTGGAAACTGAAAGGGAATTCCCCGGCATCATCCCGTTCCTCCCGCACAGAGATCGGACTCTACCTGGATAACGGCAACCTCTGGCAATGGGTCAACGGTCGGAAAACCCAGCTCACCAGACTCGGCAATCTTGCGAGTTTCGACTGGCATCCGGCTGGTGGAGAGATTGTGTATATAACTCAGGAAACAGATGGATCATACAAGGCAATCGATCGGAAGCTCGATTCGAAGCAGGAACTGGTCATCAGCCAGGGGTCGGCCGAAATGGGGCCGAAACTCCTGTGCACGCAAAACAGTGTCCTGATCGTGGATGCTGCAGCTACGACAACGCCGGGGCTGCTGTTACTTACGATCACGTCCGTGGGTTATGACGGCACGACCAACAGCTCGTTCTGGACTCAGGTCCCGCTTACGGCAGAACAGTTTGATCGAACGACGCGACTTATCCTTTCCGGATCCACGCCGCTGATCGTCTCACCGGGAGGGATATGGAGCGTCGGATCGTCGACACTGGGTTTCGATACCGCCCATGTCTTCCTCGGACCGTCTGGCGTCACATTCGCCGATGGAACATTCATGGGACTCATGCAGGATGCTCAAGGAACGTTTATCGGTCTCAGGACAGTAGACGGCACGATCACCAGTGTGGCCCCGCCGCCGACATCCAGCGGCATCCTTCAACCGTTCATACGCGGAGCATCGCGTACGACCGACGGAACGATCCTTGTTTATGAGCTTGGCATCTACGGATCGGGCACGGGAACTGGCGGAACGACATCCTCCCTTTCCTATGAGACGTGGCAGTATATGAAAGGGGCACGCAAGCCAAAGCTCATCGCCAAGGGAGACAAGCCGTCATTCTTCACATTCCAGTTCACGGGAGGTTCTGCGCCTGTTCAGTCGGGAACTCAGCCGGCGCCTGTCGTCACAACGGATACCGGCCTCATGTTCCGCGACCAGCCCGTCACGATCGGCAGCACGGTCCTGGAGGTTGCCGCACCCACGGAGAAACGAACCGCGCTGGCTCTCGGCCAAGGATGGGTCCAAGCTGCCGGCTTGGGACGGGCAAAGGGGAAAACAGGCTGGCTGTATGGCGCTTACCTCCGAATCACGACAGGATCAAAGACCTATGTTCCGTTTGCACGTGTCTCCGTATCCTCTCCCGTCAAGGTATACCTGGATGAAAGCCTCAATGGACCGGCTGCAACGGCCCTTGATAAGGGGGACAGCGTAGTGGCGTTGGGGATGACGCCGGACAAGCGAGCCGTCCGTATCCTTCTGCCTTCGGGTACAAACGCATATGTGGCTGCGAGCAGCGTGGTTGTCTCTCACTGATGTGTCTGCTATACTGACGTCAGAGAGGAGGTGAAGAGTGAAAGAGCTTGAGAATGGCGATCTCATGCTGGACAACGGCACGATCATCCCTGCACGGAAGAGAACCAGGACTGAAGTCTACAGCCGTGTTGTCGGTTACCTGCGACCCGTGTCACAGTGGAACAAGGGAAAGAAGTCCGAGTGGGTCGACCGGGCGTCTTTTGAGGTCAGGAAACAACGCAGTACGGCACAATGAACTCTTCGTGTGATGCGCCGCTGAGCGCGACTGAACGACTGGTTCTTGAGCGGCGCTCTCGCATCTCTCAACATCGCGTCGATTCCGTCGACGAATCTCCGTCTTGATCCTCGCTCACTACGAACCGCTATCCCTGACTGATTATCCCGGTAGATTGGCTACCACGGTCTTCACCGTCGGTTGTAACTTCGCATGCCCCTACTGCCACAATCCGGAACTCGTCGTCGTCACCCCGGAGACGCCGCATCTTGCTGAAGATGTTTTCTTCGACTACCTCCGACGTCGCACGGGAAAACTCAACGGCGTTTGCATCTCCGGAGGCGAACCGACTATCCATCCGGATCTTCCTCGCTTCGTGGAACGCATCCATGCTCTCGGCTATGCCGTGAAACTGGACACGAACGGCTCGAATCCGCCGATGCTCGCCTCGCTTCTGAACGACCACTCGATCGACTACGTCGCCATGGATGTCAAAGCCACACCTGCGCGTTATGCCGCCATATCCGGCTGTCCCGGCGCAGACGTCCCGACCTTGGTATCCATTCGCCTGCTGAGTTCGAGCCCCGTCGCGCACGAGTTCCGGACTACAGTGCTCCCTTCTCTATTTGACGAGGAAGACATCGACGGCATTGCGGACATTCTGCCGGACGGCTCTGTCTACTTTCTCCAGAACTTCGTGCCCGTCAAAACCCTGAACCACGGATTCGTTAACCGTGAAGGTTTCGATCAATTGGAACTCAGCACTATCGCCTGCCGCATCCAGGAACGTCACCCTTTGCTTAACATCCGTACGCGCGGCGCTCTCTGATCCGTTTCCCTGTCGCCGGACAGCTCACCGATCGTCTGATCCCTTTTTCTGCCCTCCTGTAACCAATCGACCTTTGACCCGTTGTTACTGATGAGGGGTATTTCAGCGGCAGGCAGCCACGTCGACTCCACACGCTGCGCTGTGTGAACACGTGTGTATCGCAGGCACACAACATCACACATGCCCCCGGGCCGAAGCGACGACCCGGGGTCCCCTCGTTTTCCGTTTTTCAGGGTGTACAGACGATCCTCACGCTCATCAGCGTCCATTTGTCCTTTTTGTCATGCTATAATCATGGTACAAGAAAGGCGATTGACCGCCTGTTACGGGAGGCAAACATTGAAAGCGACGAAATACATCACGCGAGCCGCGGTGATCCTGGCTTTGACGGTCGTACTGCAATTCGCATTGAGAGCGATGATTCCGGAAGGAATCAACACTTGGTTCGTGGGAAGCGTCGTCAATCTCGGCATCCTGCTTGCCGTTGAGACAACAGGCCTCTGGGCGGGTGCCCTTGTGGCCATGACAACCCCCGTCACGGCCTATCTCCAGCAGCACCTTCCGTCTCCGATCATGATTCCCGCCGTAATGCTGGGCAACCTTGTGCTTGCGTTCCTGTTCTGGATCATCATCCGGAGGGGAAACAGCAAGTCTTGGCTCCGATGGATCGGTCTTGTCGTCGGGTCTGCCGCCAAGATGGTATTCCTCTATCTCATCATGCGTCTCTTGCTCAGCACGCTCGTTACACTGCCGCCGGCAAAGACGGCCATCATCCTGGCATCGTTCAGTTTCCCGCAGTTTGTGACGGCAATGCTGGGTGGCATCTTTGAATCCCTGATCGCCGGTAGAATAAAACCCCTTGCTGCAAACTCATAGCACGATCGACGTTTGTCCGGACGCCTGATGCCGAACGCCTCAGGCGTCTGATTTCTGTGCGACCGTAACGGATGTATAGACCACCTCGGACACTTCTGCGATGAGGCGCTTAGCCTGAACGGCCCGTTCGAATCCTGTCGCAAAAACGCATAGCGAGTATGCGATGCCGTTGGTAGTTCTGATCAGTTCCGCATCCAAAAGCGAACCGGGCATTCCGCCTGTCTTGCCCCACAGGGTGATACTGCCGGGCAAGGGCCACGCTACGAGGTCGTGAAACTGATTCATACCAAGGAATTCAAGAACCCGTTCACTGGTTTCGCGTGATACAAGCGTGCGTTCATGCAGCCGGCGGAGCATATCCGCCGTTTCTTCTGCCGTGACGGTGTTGTCGATCCCCTTGGCGAGAGTCTCGTGATCCATCATTTTTCGCCGGAACGATGTCGTATTGTAGCCCAACTCCCGCATGAGAGCATTGGCCCTGTCCATTCCGACGACTTCCAGCAGCTGATTGCACGCCATGTTGTCTGATACCCCCATCATCAGCACACACAGGTCATGAAGGGGCATCGAGTCGCGGATATCAAGATATTCAAGGAGCCCTGTCCCATGTGGCGCGGGTACCGTCAGACGCACATGGGAGTCCCAGGAAAGATCGCCCGTCGACACCAGCGAGCCGATGCAGATCAGCAGGGGGAGTTTGATGATAGAAGCGGCTCCAAAGGGAAGGCCGGCGTTGTGGGAGAATCGGACGCATGCGCCGTGCGAACCATATATCTGCATATGCACGGCGATGGGGTACGATATCCGTGCCAGGAGTTGCTGCAGCTTTCTCCCTGTCGTCTCGTCGTGATCCGCGGACGTCATCGTTCCGGTCGTTCAGGCTTGTCCCGGTAGAATCGTGGAACCAGCTTGCCGACTGTGCAGAGAACCTCGTAGCTGATCGATTGCTCCAGTGATCCGAGATCGCCGGCTGTGATCCGCTGGTTTCCATCTTCTCCCATCAATATGACCTCGTCGCCCAACGCGACCCCCGGGACATCGGAGACATCAACCATGGTCAGATCCATCGTTACGCGACCGATGACCGGTGCACGTTTCCCCCGGATCAGAACGGAGGCTTTGTTGGAAAGCAGGCGCGAGTAGCCATCCGTGTACCCGACAGGAAGGAGCCCGACGATTGTCGGTTTGTACGTGAGATATGTGCGCCCATAGCTGATGCCATATCCGGCAGAGACCTGCTTGAACCCGATCAGTCGCGCCTTCATCGACATCGCCGGCTTCAGTCCCGGGATAGGAACGCCCTCCAGAGGAGACAGCCCGTACAGGAGAAGCCCCGGCCGCACCCCCTCGAAGACGGCGGATTTCATCGTGAGGATCCCTGCCGAATTGCACAAGTGCGCCATGGGTGGACGAATCCCTTCGACCGTCGCTTGATGGAGGACCTTTTCAAATTTGCGCAGTTGCATCGACGAGTAGGATTCATCCGAATCTGCACACGAGAAGTGCGAGTAGATGCCTTCTACCAGAAGCTGCGGCATCGTGTTCAATGCGTGGAGAGTTTCCATCGCCTCTTCGGCCAGAACCCCGCTTCTTCCCATGCCGGTATCGATTTTCAGGTGAACCGCAAGCGCGTTTCGTGAGACCGCCCGCGCCATCTCTCCACCCATTTCGGCATTGGGAACGCTGAGCACTATCCGGTTCTCGATCGCAACCGGCACACCCGAAGGAGGAACGTGGCCAAATACGAGCATCTGTCCATGAATACCCGCATTGCGCAACTGTAATGCCTCATCAAGGGTCGTGAGGGCAAACCAGTCGGCTCCCTCTTCCTGCAATACTCGCGCAACCTGAACAGCCCCATGGCCATATGCATCATCTTTGAGAACGCACAATATATGGGCTTTGGCTGGCACGAGAGCGCGCACGACATGGTAGTTCGAGCGTATTCGCTCCAGATCGATCTCAAGCCAGGTAGGGCGTCCGAAGGGACCTGATGCCATCGCTGTATTCTCCATCATGGTATGACACAATACCACGATTTGAAGCCGGTTCAATCAACAGGGTGACGGAGGCGTGACGCTCGCTAGAAATACGTCAGGGGCTGATACTCTTTCGCAGACTGATAGAGCGGCGGCAGCTCGGCGTCGGGCGAAGAACGTCGCAACGCGTCTTCCATCGCCGGAGCAAAAAACCTCTCCGTGCTGTAGTGGTCTACAAGCATGACGCATCCTCCGCTCTGTGATACCTCGAGTGCCGTATGATACGTGATATCACCGGATATGAGCACCTCGGCACCCGAGGGCCGGACAGCGGGGATCACGGAAGAGCCTGCCCCGGAGCACAGAGCAATGCGTCGTACCGTTTCAGGCAAGCGACCGATTACCCCTACAACGGGAACCCCGAAGAATGCCTTGACATACGCAGTCAACTCCGCCGACGACATCGGAGCCGGCAGGTTCCCTGCATGTCCCATCCCCGCCGTTCCGCACGTGGACAGATGCTCATGAAATACATCTATCGCCGGTTCTTCATAGGGATGTGCATGACGAAGAGCATCAAGAACAGCCGGGAGATCGGCTTCCGCCGCTATCGTCTCGATGCGATCTTCGTGAACACTCGCCAACCTTCCCGGCTCACCAGCGAAGGGGTGTGCCCCCCGTTCAGGGAGAAACCCGCCCATACCGCTCGTGTGAAACGACGCATGCGAATAGGAACCCGCACGACCGGCACCCGCCGCGAACATGGCATCGAGCACGACATCGCGGAATTCGGGCGGAGCAAACGTCACGACCTTGTACAAACAGGCCGCTGGTCGTGGTTGAAGAACGTGGACGTCAGTCAATCCCATCTTTTCCACAAGGAACGCATTGAGCCCGCCCGGGGACGCATCGAAGTTGGTGTGTGCAGCCAACAGTGCAAAGCCATGTCGGATCGCTGCCAGTACCGAAGCCTGCAAGACCGTATCAAGTCTCCTGATCGGCTTGAAAATCGCGGGGTGGTGAGACAGGATGAGGTCTGCACCACGATCGTCGGCCTCGCTGACCGTCTCGCGCGTAACATCCAGACACAGCAGGATTCCGTGCACGGGATCGTCCATGGCGCCCACGATCAGCCCGGCATTGTCATACTCCTCCTGCAGGCGAAACGGCGCAACTCTGTCGACAAGCTCGTATATATCGTGGACGGTCATGTCATGCTCCGTCCGGCCATTTTCCGTTCGCGTGCTCCGAACTGCCTGTGCGTGACTGGTTCGTCTCCGACCCCGTTCCCACGCCGCCATATGACTCCCCGTTGGCCGGCTCGGCAGTTTTCGGCCGCACCATTCCAAATACAAGAACGGCTTCTCCGGCCAAGGTCACGAGGTCTCCAATGCTGAACGCAGATCCGAGAGTGCCGAGAAACGGGATGACGATCCTGTCGCCCAGGAAGTTCAGATGCGATGCCTCGCTCATCAAGACACAGTTTGCCGCTCTTCCTGCCTGCATGAGCAGGGCAGCCCGTTCACTCTGGCCTGTGGCAATCAATGCCTGCGGATCAACCGGCATCCACCCGCCGTTGGCTACGATCACGACAAGGTTCAGCATGAGCCCCACCATAAGCACGGGGACGCCGGATACGTGGCGGTTGAGCCATAGGAATACCATGAGCGAACACATGGTGAGCATGTACATCACCGGCAGCCAGGAGCCGAGGGCAGTTTCACTTCTGGGAGTGAAGATTAGCGCCTGCACCGCAAAGGCACCGACCCCGATCGGAAGAGCTCTCAGCTCAAATCCCTGGGCATAGCGCACGCGCCCCCCTGTGAAAAGGCTCACTGCAAGAGCAAGGAGCAAGACAAGGAGAACAATCACTGGCACGCCTCCCCACGCAACAGGCCCGGCATGTTATGCCGAAGTTTCGGAGATCCCGACAGGGTGCAGTCGGACCCCGGCGGGAAAATTCGAGACGTCCCCGGTGTGTATACGATCCGTCACAAGGTTGGTGAACGTGATCACCAGATCGGGGTCAAACTGCTTTCCGCGTTCCTCGTCCAGGATTTTCAGCGCATCATCCACCGTCAGCGGCTCCGGTCGATAGGGACGCACGCTGATCATTGCATCAAACGAGTCTGCTATAGCTATGATGCGTGCCCCCAGTGGGATAGTCTCTCCCGCAAGATGATCCGGATATCCTGCCCCATCATATCGTTCGTGGTGATGCAGGACGATTTCGCGTCCGCCGCGGAAGAGGGTCAATCCCTCCAGCAGTTCAGCTGACATCGCAGAATGTCCTTGAATCCGGTGAAACTCTTCAGGGCTGAGACCCCTCTTCCGAAGCAACTCATCGTCAAGGCCGACCTTACCCAGGTCATGCAGAACAGCGGCCTGCAGCACCATGTCCGTCTGGCCAGTGTCGATTCCCAGCTCGTCACACATGGCACCGACCCATGATCGCACGCGTTTTGAGTGCTGAGCAGTCTCGGGTGCCTTGCTCTCAAGAATGTCTACCAGCTTCTCAAGAATCGTCTGAGTCTGATTTCGTAGCGCCTGTTCACGTTTCAGTGAGAAGTACAGCAGCAAGAATGTCGGTACAAGAAAAAGAATGCTCAAGGGGTTTTCGCGGAACAAAGTCACCATGACCATGCCCAACGGCAACAATGCTGCAAAATCCAGCCAGCTCTGCTTGACAAACGACAGCAAGACTTGCCCAAATGGCCTATGACTCAGCGTTGAGAAAAGCCCGGAAAGCATCAAGCATTCTGCCCCGATGTAGTACATCGCGGCAAGCCCCATCCCGAGCAGGTTGCGTCCCTCTAGCACATCTAGTTGCGCAGAGGCAAGATAGTGGTAGATGATACTTGTGCCGCCCACCACGGCCGTGTACAAGGCGCCATTAAAGATCACCTTGTCCACCGACTTGTGTGTAAGAATATCGCTAATGATTGTCTGGGTAAGAACTAAAAGCATCGCTTGTTCTGGCGACCAGATACAAGCCACAGCGAACGTGATGCCAAGAGAAACTGTAACTTCAGTCTGCGAGTCGCCGAATCCAAAATATACAATAGGATATAGGTCTGCAACTGTCTCGCAGACCAAGATCATGACAAACCACACGCTCGCGATTGACGTTCGTTCAAACGGTACTGCCTGTGTCAGTAGCAATACGCCAACTGCCAATCCTACTGACAACGCAATGTATGCACGAACGTTTCGCTCTAGCCCCTCACTCAATTCAGGACTCCCGTTGGGGTGTTTGAGGAAATTCCCCAAGCTGCCTCAATTGTCCTCTATGCACCTCTCATGTCAATGCTCAAGCCCGATAGGGCTATGTGCGTTCTTTGCTGGATACTCCTAATGCCACTTGAAGTTGGCAAGAATGGACAGAACGATGGCGGCGATCGAGACGGCGCTTGCGGTAACCTTGCTTCCCCACTTCATAGCAGATACCTCCCGTTGGATGTGAAGCCT
>JAKLHS010000020.1 GCA_022710025.1 Caldisericota bacterium
CATTATCTTCACGACTGTTCAAGCGATGATCGATCCGTCACTTTCTCCCGATGAGTTTCAGGCGCTCGCGACGACGTTGTCTGTCGGGGAAAGCATAGCGCCGCATACACTGGCACGCCGACTGGTGCAGATGGGGTATGAATCTGTGTCATCTGTCACGGAGATGGGGCAGTTCGGCATGCGTGGGAACGTGTTCGATCTATACTCACAGCTCGGGGAGTACCCCGCTCGTATCGTCTTCGAGGGAAACATCATAAGCAGGATGAAACTGTTCGACCCTGTTACACAGGCATCCGTCGAACCTGTCAACACGGTCAGGATCCTGCCTCCATATCCGATCACCATGGACGAGACGTCTCGGAGGACGTTTGTCAGGCTTGCGGCAGAACAACGGATGGCGGAGCAGAAGGCGGGCGAACGTCATGGCGATGGCGAAACTACCTTTTTGGAGGACCTGGAGGACTTCGGCGCAGCTGCCAATGGACGCGGAGGCAACTTTTTCATCTATCAATACATCGAGGCACATCGACTCTGTGCAGCGCTTGCACATCTTCTGAGTCCAGAATCCATCGCTATTTTCGCCGATACGGATCCAGAAATGGAACGAACCGTCATCTTCGACTCTGCACGCGAGCTGTATGACCGTACGCGACAGACGGGACTCGTGCCGTCTTCCAACGCTCTGGACGGAGCGGAAGAGGCTGCCAAAGACGCTTTGTCAAGTTTTCGACGATCGATTCAGCTGGGTGCTGCGACCCTGTCCGGTGCGTTGACTCCGGTGTCGAGGGAACTTCCTCCCGTGACGTTATCCGGCTCATTGTCGAATTACCTGAAAACGCATGCTCCTGATCCGGTGGTCGTTCACGTCCTGTCATGGAATCCGGAGAAAGCCGAGCAACTCGTGACGGAGGGCGCAGACGATCCCGCAGTACTGGCTAGGATACATGTGATGAAGGGAGCGGCACCGTCAGGGTTCGCCACCGACGGGCTCGTGGTACTGACCGACCGCGAGCTTTTCCCGAAGACGGCAACGAGTCCTAAAAAGACCACCCGCTTCTCTCAAGCCATCTCCCGGCTCGAGGATCTGCACGAGGGCGACTACGTAGTGCACAGAGACTATGGGATAGGGTTGTTCCGAGGCATCACGGCGATGACCGTCGATGGCACCACGCGTGACTACATTTCACTCGAGTACAAGGATCGTTCCCTGCTGCACGTGCCCATAGAGCGACTGGGATACTTGGAGAAGTATATTGGAGATCGCACCGAAATTGCGCTTGACGAGCCGGGTTCACAAAAGTGGAAGAGGACAAAGAGGGAGGCCGCGGAGGATGCGCGTCGCGTTGCGCATGATCTGCTTGCAACGGCGGCAAAGCGCCAGATGCGGGAGGGGTACATCTTCCAGCCCAATCCCGAGCTGGAACAGCCCATCTCCGACGCGTTCGCCTATGAATTGACGCCGGATCAGGCGAAGGCCATTGCGGACGTTCTGGGCGATATGGAGGAGGGCAAACCTATGGACAGACTGGTGTGCGGCGACGTCGGATTCGGCAAGACCGAGGTCGCCATACGTGCAACAGCGCGCGCCGTTTCCAATGGCAAGCAAGTCGCCGTCGTAGCTCCAACGACGATCCTCGCCATGCAGCATTACCGTAACCTGGAAGAGCGATTCACGCCCGTTGGGTATAAGGTCGCGCTGTTTTCGCGTATGGTTGGCTCACGGGAGATCAGTGCTGACCGAAAACTGCTCCGTGAGGGAAGGGTCGATATCGCCGTCGGTACGCATAAAGTCCTGAACATGGCGGACGATTTCAGAGATGTCGGCTTGCTCATCGTCGACGAAGAGCAGCTGTTCGGTGTTCTCGACAAAGAGAAGATCAAGAGACTCAAGGCGGAGATCGATGTCTTGACGCTGAGCGCAACGCCGATCCCCAGGACCTTGGAATCCTCGATCGTGGGCATACGGGACATTTCAGTCATCAACACGCCGCCCGTGGGGCGTTATCCCATTCGAACATTCTTGATGCCGTTTGATGAAGATCAACTTGCACGCGCGGTGCGGGCAGAGCTTGAACGGCATGGTCAGGTGTATTTCGTTCACAACAGGATCGTGGATATCGACAGTCGCTTGAGCCTGCTGTCTAGTCTGTTTCCCGACGCACGCATCGCTGTTGCGCACGGTCAGCTCAGGGGAGAGATCCTGGAGCAGATCATGCTTGATTTCTATGAAGGCCGTTACGATATTCTCCTGTCGACGACGATCATTGAGGCCGGCCTTGATTACCCCAACGTCAACACTGTCATCGTGGACGACGCGGAACGACTGGGGCTCGCGCAGCTATATCAGTTGCGGGGGCGCGTCGGGCGAGCACAGCGACATGCATATGCCTACCTGTTTCATTCTCGCGGACTACTTCGAGATTCAGTGGCCTACAGGCGGCTCGAGGCTATCGCGTCTGCTGTGGATTTCGGGGCCGGTCTGCAGGTAGCTCTCAAGGACCTGGAGCTGCGCGGCGCAGGTGACGTTCTCGGTATCAAGCAGAGCGGACGCTTCTCGGACGTTGGGTATCACTCGTTTTTGTCGATGGTTGAAGAGGAGATCCTGCGTGAGCGCGGTCAGTATGCGGAGCCGCCGTCTCGGCCCGTCCTCATCCTGGAGCTTTCTGCGTTCATCCCGGAGTCGTACATTTCCGATGCAGGCGAGCGCCTTGCTCTCTATAACGCCATCGAACGTGCGATCGATAAGGACTTGCCGGGACTCGAGGCAAGAATAGCGGATCGGTATGGACAACTGCCCCAGGAGGTACGGGCCATCTTCGATTTGAAACGGTTGGAGCTTGCTCTCGCGCCACTGGGTGTTTCCGGCGTGAAGCAAACCGGGCACACCTTGATTCTCGATTGCGTGAGTGAAGACGCTGCCACACGGTTCCTGAGAACATATATGGGACGCATACCAGGCTCGAGAACGGTCAGAGACTCGGTTATTGTTCCCACAAGTGCCGGGGAAAAGCCGCTATCCTTCCTTTTCAGGTTGCTTTCCGGCCCGGAGACAGTACACTGAAGACATGTACGAGCAGAAGATACGTATCATCACTGAGCAAGAGCTCACCAAAGAACCATGCCTCACGAAGGGGCAGCGCTTTGCTCTGGCCATCCGGGAAGGGGTTGACCCGATGGCGTGTAAGCGCGCAGCAAACACCCGTCGTCTCCCAGACTCGGCAGATGCGTTTCTTGAGACGGCGCACGCTCTCGGGTTTCTGGCGTGGCTTCGTTTTGCCGTTGACCACTACGGCTCCGTCATTTGCGCATGCGAAGGAACACTTGCCGAAGCAGTGCGAGGCATCGCTCTTGGTGATGGGAACAGTTACGTTGGTTCAACAAGCGGCGATACCTGTGTTGGCAAGCGAGCAGCCCAGCTGTCCCAGGTCCTTGCACCGTTGGTCGGTACGCAGTACACCGCGATCGAGGAGTTTCGGATGCTTGTCGCCGAGCTACGCGAGAAATGCCCGTGGGATCGTCAGCAGACTCACGTATCGTTGCTTGATACTTTGCTGGAGGAAGCGTATGAGGTAGCCCTGGCGATCCAGCGCGGCAGCATGGCGAATCTCAAGGAGGAGTTGGGGGACCTGTTGCTTCAGATCTTCATCCAGTCGGAAATTGCCAGCGAATCCCACGAGTTCGACATCTGTGATGTGATCCGTACGATTGACGGAAAGCTGACGTTCCGTCATCCCCATGTGTTCGGCGACGTGTCGGCGGAGACGTCTGATCAGGTACTTGCGAACTGGCAGAAGCTGAAAGCGTTGGAGGGACGGCAGAAGCATTTTGTCGACAGCGCCAAACTGCTTTCGAGTATCGAAAACGCACTTCTCGCACAGGAAACAGCCCGGCTCGACGGGTTTGACTTCGAATCGATCGATCAGGCATTTGACAAGCTCATGGAGGAGTCAGAGGAACTGAGTGGGGAAATGAGAGCAACACCGCGAAACGAGGATGCCATGGAAATGGAACTGGGAGACGTGCTGTTCTCTGCGCTCAATGTCGCGCGGCTGTCGGGTATCAATCCTGTCAGAGCGCTGCGACACTCTTTCGACAAATTTCGTCAACGATACGAGCGCGTCTGTGCATATGCAGCGGAACAGCGGATCAATATGGCAACAGCCTCGGCTGAGGAGCTGGATCGCTTATGGCAAGCGGCAAAGAGCACGTAGGTGATACCGAGCGCACCACTCCCGACACCGTTTCCACAGAGTGTCCCAGTTCGGGAACCTCAGGATCGACGATGAACACGGAAACCGCCCGGCCGGCAGACCAGGAGCCGCAGCGTCCTGTTGTCACAAGCATCAGAAGCATGGTTTGGAAGTTGCTGGGAGCTCTTGGATTCGGCATACTCGGATTTTTTGCTGTTTCGCTTATCTCAAACGGGTTGAACGCCGTCAAGGTCATACAATCATTGAAACCGGTCTACATTCTGGCGGCCCTCCTGTTGATCTTCCTGGAGATCGTGGTACAGGCGCTGCGCCTTCAGGCGATCGTGCAATCAATCGGTTTTCGCATTCCCTTGCGCACAGCCATCAGGAATATACTCGTAGGCGAGTTTTTTGCCCGTATCACGCCGTTCGAAGCGGGCGGCGGCGAGCCGGCCCAGATCTACATGCTGTTTAAGGATGATTCCATCAACGTCGGCGACTCGACCATGGTGTTTGCCATCAAGGCGCTCCTTGCCGGGGCTTCGCAAATGGTGATCGTCACGTTCGCTCCCATCTGGCTGATTTTCTCAGGGCGCAGTCTGGGGGTGGGCCATCGTTTTCAGGTCATTCTCTATGTCGGTATCGGGGCATACATCTTGAACTTCGTGGCACTCGTGTACGGCCTGATCAAGCTTCCTCACATCAGCGCGTCGCTTGATCGGCTTCTTGCCAGACCGGCGGATACCCTGAACAAACGGGGCAAGTTCTGGCAGCGTTTGGCGCAACGCATCGACAAGTTCATCAAAGATTCGCTTCGAGCACGGCAGACAGCTATCCACGCAAACCGCTCTTTGTTGGGAAAGGCGCTTCTGTTTAGTTTCATATCGTGGGGGTTGGTGCTTCTGACTCCGATCATTCTTTTGTACGGCCTCGGCGTCAACTCGTCCGTGACGCAGATTATTGTCGCTACGCTGATCTACTACGTAGCCGTCTCATATTTCCCGACGCCGGGAGCTTCGGTGGGCGCGGAGTTGGGAGCTGCAGCCTTGTTTGCTGCTTTTGTTCCCAATGGCATTCTGGGGGCTTTTGTCCTGATCTGGCGGTTTTTTGACCACTACGTGAAGATGGGAGCGGGCGGCATAACGGCTGTCGGGGAGTTCGTGCTGAGACCCGCGCGACGCTTGAGGCAACGCCGACGGGAACGCTCAGGTGAAACGTCGCCGGAGGATGGAAAACAGCACTCTCACGAAGATTGTCCACATGATAAGGAAGGAGCGATTACTCCATGAGCAAACGAGCCATCGTGATCGTTCTGGACAGCGTTGGGATTGGCGCCGCCAGAGATGCTTTTCTCTATGGTGACGGAGGAGCGGACACGCTGCGGCATATCTATGCCAGCATCCCCGGATTCCGACTTCCCCACTTGGAGGAGTTGGGATTGGACTACTTGATGAACCTCCGATTTGCCGACAGAACGGGATCGTTTGGAATCATGCAGGAGAAAGCCAGGGGAAAGGACTCCGTAAGCGGTCACTGGGAGATGATGGGATTAACGTTGACACGTCCGTTTCCGACGTATCCTCACGGATTTCCGCCCGAGGTCATCACGGCGTTTGAGAATCGCTTCAAGACGAAAACTCTCGGCAATCGTCCCGAATCAGGAACGAAAATCATCGCAGAACTCGGGGAGGAGCACGTACGTACGGGCTACCCGATTGTCTATACGTCTGCAGATTCCGTATTCCAGATTGCTGCTCACACGGACGTGATCCCCCTGGATCGGTTATACGAGATGTGTGAGATCAGTCGGCACGAGATTCTGCAGGGGGAGCATCTGGTCGGACGAGTGATTGCGCGTCCGTTCATCGGCACGCTGGGCAACTACACACGGACAGAAGATCGCAGGGATTACGCCGCCACGCCCCCTGGTTCGACCGTCCTGACGGCCGTCTCCAGCGCCGGACTGGACTGTATCGCTGTTGGCAAGACATACGATCTATTCGCAGGCAAAGGGTTTACTGCGCATTATCACACGCAGAACAACGACGAGGGAATTCGCCGGACAGTAGAAATCGTAAGAGACAGGACATGGCGGGGACTTCTGTTCACAAATCTGGTAGACTTCGATATGCTCTACGGACATCGGCGCAATGTCGCCGGCTATGCAGCCGCCCTTCAGCGTTTCGACACAGCCGTTCCCGAGCTGTTGGCCGCCATGGATCATGAGGACTTGTTGTTTATCTCGGCAGACCATGGGTGCGACCCTGCTTTCGGCGTCCATACCGACCATACACGGGAATACGTTCCCATCCTCGTCTATGGGCCTGCGTATCGCGGGGGAACATATCTCGGCGTGCGGGAAACGTTTGCCGATCTCGGTGCCACCGTTCTTGACTATCTTGGAGTTCCTGGAGGCGCGGGACTCAGTTTTCTGGCAGATCTCTCGTAACCGGCACGGGAGATGGACAGCCGGTGATCGAGAACGGAAAATCAGCAGAACCCGACAGGAGCGTCGAGCTCCTGAGCGGCCTTCTGCGTCTGGAACTCAAACGTACCTGTCGAGATGATGCCGCCGTCGGTGGATTCTCCCGGTTGGCACGCGCTACGGTGGAGACGCTGGCCGCGACGAGCGCACTTGGGCCAGGCGTGGCGGCGGAACTCCGTTCATTGTTCAGCGATTATGAATTCGCCGACCATGACGAACGGGAGCGCCGATGTCGCGCCGCGCTGCTGCTTCTCAGGGGGACGGCCTCTCAGAGATCTCATAGCTCGCAGGCTACCCTCTCATCTCCCCGTCAGATCTCGTCAGATACAAAGACCGACGGCATGGCGGCCCTTCTTGGTACGCTTGGGCAGTCCGTATCTTACATATGGGGGATAGGGCCGCGCATGCAGGAGATCCTTGGCAGACTCGGTATCTCCCGGATAGCGGATCTTCTTCAGCACGCCCCTCGCAGTTACCTCGACCTGCGACATCCTGTACCCGTCGATCGGGAGAGCCTCGGGAAAATGATTCTTGTACGGGCTCGCCTGCTTGCCGTGACGGAGGTCCACCGCAAGGTTTTGCTGATCAAGGCAACAGCGAAAGACACGGGAGGACGGACTCTGCGCTTGATCTGGTTCAACAACCGCTTTGTCCGTGGCCGTCTTGCAGCCGGACGAGACTACGATTTCTATGGAAGGCTTGACAACTCATTCGACGGCCCACAGCTTGTTCAACCGATATTCGAGGAATCCGGAACTCCGGCTGCCCAGTTACACATGAATCGCATCGTCCCTCTCTATCACCTGACAGCCGGCGTTACCCAGAAGACAATACGAACGCAGTTGTGGAGAGCTCTTGGCATGATGCCGTCCGGTCCGGCCGAGTATCTTCCCTCCGACATAAGTACCCGGTTCGGATTGCCAGATCTGATCTCCAGCTATCGTTTCCTCCACTTCCCTGCGGACGAAACCGCGGCCGAACATGCCCGCAGTCGTTTCGCATTCGACTCGCTGTATTTGTTTGAGCTGAAGGTGCTCATGCGGCAAACCGCAAATCAGGCAGCTCGCGGCGTTCCATTCAAGCTGCCGGAGGAAACCGTCGAGGAGTACGTTTCCGCTCTTCCATATGAACCGACGCATTCACAAACAGACGCGATGCGTGATATCGAACGTGACGTGCGCGGCCGGGGATGCATGCATCGACTCCTGCACGGAGACGTCGGTTCCGGCAAGACAGCGGTAGCTGGGTATGCAGTCTTTGCGGCAAAGTCGGCCGGCTACCAAAGCGCGGTGCTCAGTCCCACAGAAATTCTGGCCGATCAGACCGGACATGTCCTTTCATCTATTCTGGCGCCTCTCGGGGTTCGTGTGGCGACACTGACCGGAGGAACGCCGAAAGCCAGACGCAAAGAGATTCTGACAGCACTGGCGACAGGAGAGCTCGACTGTCTCATTGGAACACACGCAATCCTTGAGGAGGGAGTAGCGTTTGCCTGTCTCGGCCTGTCCGTCGTCGACGAGCAGCACCGTTTCGGAGTAGTTCAGCGTACAGCGCTGACGGGAAAAGGAGCACAGCCTCATTCGCTGGTCATGAGCGCGACGCCTATCCCGCGTACCCTGGCCCTCACGATCTATGGAGATCTGGATATCTCGGAGCTACAGGAGAAGCCTCGCGGACGTCTTCCCATAGAGACACGTGCCGTGAAGAACTCTGAGCGGGAAGAAGCATATGCCTTGGTCCGGCACCAAGTATCCGAGGGTCGTCAGGCGTTTGTCGTCGTTCCCGCCATTGATTCGTCGGATGAAGAAGAGGGACCCGCCTCCGTTCAGGAGACCCTGCACAGATTGACTGAAACCAGCTTGCAGGGATTGCATGTAGGTTCACTTCATGGGCGCATGAAGAGCAAGGACAAGGAAGCGATCATGGATGAATTTCGATCCGGGAATCTGGATGTGTTGATTGCAACGAGCGTCGTCGAGGTTGGGGTCGATGTCCCTAATGCGACGGTCATGGTGGTAGAGAACGCGGAAAGGTTTGGCCTGGCGACACTGCACCAACTGCGCGGCAGGGTAGGGCGCAGTGGTGCTCGTTCCTATTGTGTTTTGATCGATGGCAGTGACAACGCCGGTGCTGGTGATCGCTTGAAAGTCCTCGTCGAGTCAGACGACGGGTTTGCGATCGCAGAGGAGGATCTGCGGCTGCGCGGCCCCGGGGATATTCTGGGAACGGTGCAACATGGATATGACGTTCCTCTCTTCGGATCGACCAGTGTCCTGACCTACCGGGATCTGGCGATGCTCCCCGACATCCGCGCGTCTGCGTCGAGGCTGCTGGAAGAAGATCCTGATCTGACCAAGCCGTCTCATCAGGCACTTGCTGCTATGCTGGCTCTCCGGTATCCCTCCCCCTCTGTCTCCGGGGGCAATTGAACTGCCATGATCGTCGGATCTGGAAAGCTCAAAGGCCGATCTCTGAAGTCTCTCGGAAAGGAGCCGTGGTTACGGCCGACGACCGATAAGGCTCGCGAAGGCGTCATGGATGTGCTGCGGCCGATCATCGTCGGATCACGCGTCATCGACCTCTGTTGCGGAACAGGAGCTGTCGGAATTGAAGCATTCAGCAACGGTGCAACACACGTGGCGTTTGTCGACGCCGATCTTCGAT
>JAKLHS010000021.1 GCA_022710025.1 Caldisericota bacterium
GTTTCTCTCTCATGAGCATGACAAGCTTCGTGCAACTCGATGCCGTCGTGACTGCCATGAACCGGTTCATCGGTGATCAGTACATCGCAATGGGCATGCCGGGGACGGACCCGTCTATTGTCCGGAATGCCGTCTCTGCGAAGTCATATGTCACCGTGGGGGGAGTGACGGCCGCGGGAAACCCACAGGAGATTGCCGGCATGGTCACGCAGCAGACGATGGTCATCCCGATCGTGCTGACATTGGTCATCATCATGGCGGCACAGATGATCGCGTCATCGATCGCCGGCGAGAAGGAGAACAAGACGCTGGAGACCCTGCTGTCGACACCCATCGGTCGCGGATCGCTTGTCACAGCCAAGATGATGTCCTCCGGCCTTGTTGCCCTGGTGTCAGCGGGCGCCTACATGATTGGCATGAAAAGTTACATGGGCGGTATCATGGCCAGTGAAGCGGCGTCTCCCGGAGCGGTCGAAGCCGTGCAGAAGCTCGGGCTGGTGCTGGACGTGCGGGGATATGTCCTCCTGGGTCTCAGCGTGTTCGCGGGAATCATGGTGGCGCTGGCGATCGCCGTTATCCTGGGGGCCTTCTCGGAAGACATCAAGAACGTCCAGGTCATGATAACACCACTTATGATGATGGTTTTGATGCCATATCTCATGACGATGTTCGTTGACGTGAACTCTGCATCGCCGTTCCTCAGATGGTTGCTCTATGCCATTCCGTTCTCGCATCCGCTGCTTGCTCCGCAATACATCTATGCGCACAATTTCATGCCGGTCATTGCCGGGATCGCATATCAGGGACTGCTGTTTGCAGTATTTGCAACGATCGCGGCACGCATCTTCTCCACAGACCGCATCCTGACGATGCGTCTCAATACGGCGGCTCGCAAGAGACAGGGTGGCTGGATGCTTCGTCGTGGGGGGATCAGCTTCAGACTGCGACGCAAATAATTCTCACGAGAAGCGCGACATACGAATCCCCCGGCCTCCAGACCGGGGGATTGTGCATTCAGCAGAGATGTCGGGGGCAGCTGGCTTGTCGCCGGGCCGCACGAACAGCATGCAGACGACGGCGAGGGCAAAGAAGATACCGGCGTATGGAAACATGACTGACATGGTTCCGCCTGCAAGATCGGCGATACATCCCACCAGGGGCGGGCTGACGATACTGGCAGCCTGAGAGAAGAGATAGTAGAGGCCCGTAAGCGATCCGATCAGCGTAAGATCACCCATGTCCAGGAGCATCGGCAGTGAGTTGATGTTGACCAGAGCCCACGAAAGCCCGACCGCGACGAACACTGCCAGCTCTACGGCGGGCACGATGTAGAAGGCAAGCAGCAAGACCATGGCGGTCACGCCGACGAGTCCGACGATGATAGCCGTTTTACGACTGAGCACCTTGCCGATGTAGCCGGCGGGAATGGCGAAGGCCATGAAAGCAACGGCGAGAACCCCAAGATTGAATTTCACATTTGTTTCGATACCAGATCGTGTCCCTAGCCATTCAACGGAACTCCGTGCCGATGGACCCTCAAGAGTCATGTAGACGGGGTAGAACGTCTCGACTGCGCTGTATGCCATAAACCAGAAAAAGATGGCGAGGCAGACGAGCAGCAGGCTGCGATATGAAGGTGTCCAGAGGCGGCGCAACAGAGAGAAATCCATGTGTTGCGATCGAGGCAGCTGCCGGTCGAGCGCGTCGCGCGGCTCGCGGATCGTCAGGAAGACGACAGCTGTCGCCGCAAGGACTGCAATGCTCGCCATTGCGAATCCGAGAGGTCGGTTACCGGCGGAAACCTTGCCCACGACGAAGTAGACCAGCAAAGATCCACATCCTCCCACCACGTTGATGGCTCCGTTGGCCGGCGAACGCTCTTCAGGAGGGACTACGTCGGGCATCAGGGCGGCGATCGGCGAACGGGAAATGCCGACGCACACGTTGACAAGGAAGAGCGTCAGGACAAACGCTGCGAGAGAGGATGCCGTCGTTCCCATCCACAGCGGGATCCACGGGACAATCGCAAACAGGATGGCGCCGACCGGCATGGTCGAGACGATGAAGGGCATGCGACGGCCAATACGCGTCCACGTGTGATCCGACCAGAACCCGACTATCGGAACGAGGGTGACGGCAAGGATGTTGTCCAGGTTCATCACCCAGCCGGAAGCAGCGTAGGACAGGCCGTATGTGCTTCTGAGGATGATGGGGATATCAGCGTTGTAGAGAGACCACAGGACCGAGACGCCGAAAAAACCGAATCCGATCAGGAGGATCTTGAGAAGAGCAACCTTCCGCTTCATGCCTGTTTCCCCTCATCGAGACATACCCCGGTGCCGATGCACCGGACCAGCGTCAGTCTATGCGATCGGCATCTTTTGCAACGACGCCATGTGCTCTACTCGAGTTCCTCGACCTTGAGGAGATTGGTGCTTCCGGCGATACCGGCGTGAGAGCCAGCCGTGATGACGATTTTCTCGCCCCGGCGCGCGAGCCGCGAGCGCCGGGCCATCGTGACGGCAGTCTGCAGGATGTGATCCACGCTCGCGAATCGCTGAACGACCATGGGTGCGATCCCGAAATACAGGGCAAGCCTGCGTTGTACTTGGTCACCGGGTGTCAGCGCAAGGATCGGCATATGAGGCCGGTAACGGGAGAGCAGGATGGATGTCCTGCCGGATTCCGTAGCGCAGACGATGAGCTTGGCACCGACGGTCTGCGCAGCGCGGACGGCGGCATATGCGATAGCATCCGACGTGTCTGCGGCGGGTTGCATACTCCGGGCTTCCACGGCAGACCAGAACAGCTTGCTCTTCTCCGTTGTCTCGATGACTTTGTTCATCATCTCGACGGATTCCACGGGATACTTGCCCACAGCAGTCTCGTTGCTCAGCATCGCCGCGTCCGTGCCATCGAAGATGGCGTTTGCCACGTCCGTGACCTCTGCTCGCGTGGGCGTCGGATTCTCTACCATGGAGTTCAGCATTTGTGTCGCGGTGATGACCGGTTTTCCCAGCCGGTTACACAGCGCGATGATGCGCTTCTGGATGAGGGGCACCTCCTCTATGGGAGCTTCGACGCCGAGGTCTCCCCTGGCGACCATGACGGCATCCGCCACGGCAGCGATACTCTCTATGTTCTGCACCGCCTGCCACTTCTCGATCTTGACGATGACAGGGACATGCGCATCGTGCGCTTCCATGACCGCCCGCAATTCGCGTACGTCATCTGCGCTCCGTACAAACGACAGGGCGACATAGTCTACGCCGGCACGCAGCCCGACGATGAGATCGCGCCGGTCCTTCTCCGTCAGCGAGGGGACGCGCAGATCCGATCGGGGGAAATTGACGCCCTTGCGATCGGACAGGATGCCACCCTTGATCACGTCGGTAACGACGGTATCGGATTGAACCTCGCGTACCTTGAGGCGAATGAGTCCATCATTGATGAAGACCGATTCCCCGGGCTTCACCTCTTTCGCCAGGTGGGGATAGTCGACGGAAGCTTCGGAGCAGTTGCCGTCGATTCTCCGGGTGCACAGTCGGAACGTGTCGCCTGCGATCAGGTTGCAGGGGCCTTTGCTGAAGGTCCCGAGGCGGATCTTGGGACCCTGGAGGTCCTGAATGACGGCAAGCGGAAGTCCGAGGGCCTCGCGCACTTTTCTGACGGTGTCGATCGTTGCCATATGATCGTCCGCTTTGCCATGGGAGAAATTGATGCGGAAAACGTCCGCGCCATGTTCGGCAAGAGACCGGATCATGTCCTCTGAACGTGTCACCGGCCCCAGTGTGGCCACGATCTTGGTGCGATGCATTCCTGTGTCATCCCGCATGGCTTCCTCCGTAGCTGAGCCCTCTCCGCCTACATGATAGCGATACTGCGCGCTGGAAAAACGGAAGGGCCCCGGAGGAGATGATCCGGGGCCGGTGTTTACCAGAGTACAGCGCGTTACTTGATCGTGATTTCCTTCGTCGAAGGTTCCGGCAGCGCTTTCTTGGGCAATTCCAGCTTCAGCACGCCGTTGTCGTGCGTCGCCGTGATATGATCCTCGTCCACGGTGGAGCCCAGAGGAATCTCGCGGTAGAACCGACCATAATACCGTTCCGTGTAATAGTTGCCGGACTTCTTGTCGCCCTTCTCCGTCTCCTTCCTGGTCTCGGCCGAGACGGCAAGGACGTTGTCTTTCACCTTGATGTGAATGTCCTTCTTATCGACACCGGGCAGCTCCACGTTGACCGTGTATTTGGCGTCGTCCTCATCCAGCTCGATCGCCGGAACGTAGTATTCCCCCATGGGAGCAAGACTGGCGCCTGTTCTGCTCGAAGCGGCAGGCAGCGCGGCGGCGCGATGTCGTGGTTCACCGAAGAAGTTGTCAAACAAACGGTCCATCTGCTGCTCGACTCTCCTCAGCTCTTCGAATGGATCGTATCGTATCATCATACTGCACACCTCCCTGTCTATTGTTTTGCCTTCAGGAGCTTTTTAATTCCCCTTTTCAGGCTGTGCATCGATTATACAATTAGCAGTCTATAATTGCGAGTGCCAATATGTGAATAATCAGTGAAAAACGCATACTCAGACATCGTTTCGATGTTGATGGTTAGCGATCCGGGTTTCATCAGCCTGCAGGGGTCCGTGATTGGAGACACAAGAGAAGATCGGATATAGAGATGTATTACCGATCGTGAGATGTGAGGGTCGGAAGAAAAAAGCGGAGGCTGTCATGTCTCCGCTTCATGCGCTATATCTGTTGAAGTTCTAGAACAGCGGTTCTATTCCCGCGATGAGCAGGGCCGCCATGCCGATGAGCTTCATGAAAATAAGCAGCGCGGGTCCGGCGACGTCCTTGAGGGGATCTCCGACAGTGTCTGCGGCTACGGCTGCCTGATGTTCGAACGATCCCTTGCGCCCGCTGTCCTCGATCAGTTTCTTGGCGTTGTCAAACGCCGTGCCCGTGTTGTTGAAGAAGGGACCCAGCAACGCTGACCCCAGCACGGCGCCGATGAGAAGTGCGCCCAGGGCCCAGTGACCGAATACGAGTCCGGCTACGATAGGGACGGCGATACTGATGACGCCCGGCAGAACCATCTCTTTAAGCGCGTTGCGGGTGGAGATGTCGATGCATGTGGCGTAATCCGGCTTGGCCTCGCCCCGCAGGATGCCGGGGATGCTCCTGAATTGACGACGAACCTCGTCGACCATGAGCATGGCGGTCTTGGCAGCGGATCCGATCGTAAGCGAACTGATCAGGTACGGCAGACAGGTGCCGAGGAAGAGGAAGCCGATGGAGTATGGCTGCATGACGTTCATCGTCTTGAGGCCGACTGTCGAAAAGTAGGTGGAAAACAGGACAAACGACGTGACCGTACCGGAAGACATCGCGTAGGCTTTTGTCGTTGCCTTCATCGTGTTCCCGACGGAGTCGAGCTGCGACAGTGAATGAACGACGCGTTCATGCGCGCCGGACATCTCGGCGATACCGGAAGAGTTGTCGGTAATGGGGCCGAAGGCGTCCGCTGTCATGATGTAACCGATGAGCAGGTCTGTCCCGATGTTGACGGACACGACGGCCAGCAGCGAGCCGCCGGAGATGAAGTACGCGACGGCGACGGCGATGACGATCATGACGATCGACGCAAGAGGGCTCTGAAGGCCGATGGAGAGGCCGGTGATGACGTTGAGCGCGACACCCCTCTTGGACGCATCAGCAATGTCATGCACAGGTTTGCCGGAGGATCCTGCGTAGTGACGTGTGATGACCGACGATATGAGCGTCGTCACTACACCGAGGCAGGTCCCTATGAAGAGCGCCATGTCATGAACGAGAGCATGGCTGACGAGAAACGAACCCGCTACGGCAAGGACAGTGGTCACTGCCATGCCTGCGTAGAATGATGTCTCCGGAGGTCTGCGACTGAACAGGCGGATAGACAGTACGCCGATCATCGACGCAATGAGGCCGGTCGACTGGAGCAGCATGGGGTAGAAGATGACGCCTGCCCCATATTTCGAAACGAGCGTCATGGCGACGACCATGCCCGTAACGATATCGTCCGAGAATGTCTGGAAAAGATCGGCGCCGCGTCCTGCGCAGTCGCCCACGTTATCTCCCACGAGGTCTGCCACGACGGCCGGATTGCGCGGGTCGTCCTCCGGGATGTTCGCTTCCACTTTGCCCACCAGGTCCGCTCCGATGTCGGCGGCCTTGGTATAGATGCCCCCGCCGATCTGCGCAAAGAGCGCGGCGAAGCTGGCGCCGAAGCCGAATCCCACCAGAGGTTCAGGATTCTTGAAGAACGCGTACAGCAACGACAACACCACAAGGCTGAAACCAGTTATCGAGAAGCCCATGATGGAACCGCCTGAAACGGCGGTAAGGAAAGCCTTGCTTACGGAGCTGGTAGCGTCGTCGGCAGTCTTGATGTTTGCGCGCGTCGACGCGCTCATTCCAACGAAAGAAGTGATCAGCGATGTGAACACGCCGAGCACGAACGTTGCGGCTGTCCAAATGCCGAGCGAGAAACCGAGGATGATTCCTATGACCGGTGTTACCAGCAGGATCGTACGAAGCTGGCGCGACAGGTACGCTCGGACACCGAGCGCGATGTAGCTGCCGATCTCTCCCATCTTCGGCGTGGTGATCTTTGCTGCTCTGAGTCTGAAAAATAGATACAGAGCGGTACCAATGCATGTGAGACCTGCGACGACTGGAACGACAAGAAGATACATTTCACGCCTCCGGAAGCTGGATTCGGGAGAGTCAGAGCGACGGCAAGACCTCCTGCCAGCAGAACGAAAGGTAATTATATGCGTCAGCCCGTCTTGTCAACAGGGGCGGTTCGCCGTATCGGGGGCAGATGAACGTGAAAAGCCGGATGGATTGGTCTTCACACTCCGAGACCGCAACATGCGGAAGAATCTCGATGTGTTTGATCGTGTCACCATGGCAAGCACAGTAACGACCTTGACAATATGGACAGTGTTTCTAAAATAGCGCCTTTGCAGATGGGTTTCAGAGGAGATGAGCAGCATGTACATCGTCATTGCCGGCTGCGGCCGGCTCGGGGCATACCTTGCCACCAGGCTCTCGAAAGAGGGAAACGACGTGGCGATCGTCGATCGTAACGCAGACAACTTCGCGCGTCTCAGTGACGATTTTGACGGCGCGACGGTCGCGGGGGTGGAGTTTGACATCGCCGTCCTCAAATCGGCCGGCATCGAGCACGCAGACGGTTTTGCAGCGGTAAGCAATGCAGACAACATCAACATCATGGCGGCCGAGGTTGCCAAGACGATCTTCAATGTGCCCATGATCGTGGCGCGTGTCTTCGATCCGATCAAAGGCGAGACATATCGCGCTCTCGGTCTGGAAACCGTGTGTCCTACGACTTCTGCGGCCGACATTATCTACAGCAAGTTCATGGTACGGCGAGAGGATGCTCATCTGATCCTTCCCGGTGGCGGTGTCGAGCTGATGGAAGTGACGATTCACGGGAATGCTCCGGCGGCGACGGTGAGCACGATCGAGGCTCTGGACGATTTCAAAATCATCTCTCGGACCCGTGGGACAGCAACGGATTTTCCCAGGGCGCAGGATACCGTCATTGACGGAGATCGCCTGCTGGTTGCCACCCACGTGCAGGATGTGTCGAAGGTCGCCGCGATCTTCCATCTCGACAGGGAGGTGAGATAAGCTATGTACGTTGTCATTGCGGGCGGCGGAAAGGTCGGCTCGTATCTCGCTCACCTGCTTGTGGACAAGGGACATGATGTGGCCGTCATCGAACAGCAGGAAGCGGCATGTGCCGCTCTCTCCGATTGGGGACGCGCATTGGTCATCAACGGAGATTGCTGTGACCTGGGCGCATTGATCGACGCGGGAATCGAGAAGACGGATCGGTTTGCGGCCGTGACAGGCGACGACGCCAACAACCTGGTGGCCTGCCAGTTGGCTAAGGTCAGGTTCAAGGTGCCGCTGACGACGGCACGTATCAACGATCCTCGCAACGAGGACGTCTTTCACAAGTTCGGTGTGGACTTTGCTCTCAACTCCACCAATGTCCTGGCTACGGTCATCGAGGAGGGGATCGTTGTCAACGATCTCATACCGCTGGTGTCTCTTGCCAAGGGCAAAGCGACGTTGGTGGAGCTCAACGTGGCGGCTGGCTCGTCAGCCGCCGGCAGGACGCTGCGGGAGCTCACCTGGCCTCGAGGATGCGTTGTGGCTTCGATCATTCATGAGGGAATGGTAGTGTTTCCACGAGGCGCCACCGTCATCAACGCCGGCGACACCGTCGTAGGTCTCGTCGCCCCTGAGGCGGAGCAACAGTTCAGAGAGGTATTCCACTGATATGCAGAACCACGGTCGGAACCATCACTGCATCATTCGCAACGAAGTGCTCGGCATCCTGACGGAAATCGGGTTCACGTGTGGCCTTGTCGGCGTCGGATTTCTTATAAGCTGCCTTTTCATGATGGGTCGCTGAACGCATGATTCGCAGGATCTGGAAGGAAGATTACCGCATCATCGGTTACTACACGGGCCGCGTCACTGTCGGCGTTGGATATCTCATGCTTGTTCCCATGGTGACGAGCATCATCTTCCGCGAATGGTCTCCGGCAATTGATTTCGCGTTATCCGCCGTATTGACGTTGCTGGTCGGCTACACACTGTCGCTCATCTGCCGCACGCCGAATACGCCTGGACTCACCCATGCCATGGTCATAGCGGCTGCGTCATGGCTGCTGGCGATGGCGCTATCCGCTGTTCCCTACATGCTGAGCGGGCATATGGGCTCATTCCTCGATGCGTGCTTCGACACGATGAGCGGCTACACAACGACGGGAATCTTCCTCCTGCAGGACCTCGATCACCTGTCTCAGGGCCTCAACATGTGGCGACATCTGCTTACATACGTAGGCGGACAGGGGATCGTGGTACTGGCGTTGACATACTTGATCGGATCGACGGGCGGCGCTTTCAAGATCATGGTTGGTGAGGGGAAAGAAGAGAAGCTCGAACCCAACGTCCGGCACATAGCCAACCAGATCTGGCACATCTCATTCGTCTACCTGGCTGTCGGAACGGTGGTTCTCGGTGGTATCGGGATCGCGGAAGGCATACAGCCACACCTTGCATTTCTCCACGGGGCTTACATCTTCATGTCGGCGTGGAGCACAGGCGGGTTTGCGCCGTATAGCCAGAATATGCTCTATTACCACAGCAGCGCCATGGAAATCGCGAGCATGGTCATCTTCATTC
>JAKLHS010000022.1 GCA_022710025.1 Caldisericota bacterium
GAGAAAAAGAGCGACTATCCGACAGCCATGTTCAGCCTGATGCTGACAAGCGCTCTCGTCATCGTGTTCAATCTGGTGGCAGACATCGTGTATGCGTGGGTCGATCCGCGCATCAAGTACAGCTAGGAGGACTCCATGGCCGAGAAAGCGCTGGAAGCAAAAAAGAAGGGTCAGCAGAAGACTTCCGACGAGTATAGCTACATAGGTATGGTGACTCACCGCCTGAAACGCCACAAGCTTGCCATGGCAGGAGTCATCATGCTAGTGCTCATGCTTGTCTTCGTTTTCGTGGGACCACTCGTTTGGCGACTGGATCCCAACGAGCAGATAGAAGGTCTGGAGGGTATGTTCCTGACGCCGTCCCGTGAGCACCCCATGGGCACCGATGACTACGGCAGGGACGTTCTGGCCAGGATGTTCTATGGAGGACGCATATCCCTGAGCATCGGCTTTATCTCCGCCGTCAGCTCAACGCTGATCGGAGCCTTCGTCGGTCTGGTTGCCGGGTATTACGGCGGCTGGATTGACAATCTCCTCATGCGGTTCACAGACGCTATGCTTTCCATCCCGACCTTCCCGCTCCTGATTGCTCTGGCCAGCGTCATGGGCAAGGGCGTAACCCAAATCATCATGGTTATCGTCGTATTCGGCTGGATGTCGGATGCCCGCCTTGTACGCGGCATGGTCCTGTCGCTCAAGGAACAGGAATATGTTGAGGCGGCACGAGCCATCGGAGCGAGTGCAGGGCGCATCATGTGGCGTCATCTGTTCCCGAATACACTGGCCGTCCTGATTGTGTCAACAACAATAGGCATTGGCAGTGCGATCATCTATGAGGCTTCCATCAGTTTTCTGGGATTCGGAGTACAGGCGCCGGTGGCCAGCTGGGGAAACATGCTTCAGAACGCGCAGCAGTTTATCTGGACTGCGCCCCGTCTCATCGTCTACCCCGGTATGGCAATATTCCTGACGGTGCTTGGCTTCAATTTCTTCGGTGATGGTCTGCGAGATGCCATCGATCCGAAACTGAAACTGTAGGGGGAGTGTCGTGGATAATCGAGAAGTGCTTGTTGATATCAAGAACCTTCGCACGTTCTTCTACACAGAGGATGGTGTCGTGCCTGCCGTGGACGGCATCGATCTCACGATTCATCGGGGAGAAGTCGTCGGCCTTGTGGGTGAATCAGGGTGCGGCAAATCCGTAACCGCTCTTTCCATCATGCGACTGATACCAAATCCACCCGGCAAGATCATTGGCGGTGATATCTATTTCCACGGGGAAAACCTGTTGGCGAAAAACGATGAGGAGATGCGTCAGATCCGTGGCGATAAAATTTCCATGATCTTTCAGGAGCCGATGACGTCTCTGAACCCCGTTTATACCGTGGGCAACCAAATTAGCGAAGCCATTACGCTTCACCAGAAGATCGACGAAGCGGAGGCGAAGAAGAGAACGATCGAGATGCTGCACCTCGTAGGGATTCCTGAGCCTGAGCGTCGTTATTCCCAATATCCACACGAGATGAGTGGCGGTATGCGCCAAAGAGTCATGATAGCCATGGCACTGTCGTCTAATCCGGAGCTGCTCATTTCGGATGAAGCGACAACAGCTTTGGACGTCACGATTCAGGCCCAGATTCTGGACCTGATGCGTGGACTGCAGAAAAAATTGGGAATGGCGATCCTCATCATCACGCACAACCTTGCCGTCGTTGCCGAGATGGCAGAAACCATCGCTATCGCGTATGCCGGAAAGATCGTCGAAAACGCCTCGGCCAAGGAGATATTCAGATCTCCTCGGCACCCCTACACGTATGGATTACTGCAGTCGATCCCCAAATTCACGGAGAAGAAGACGAACGAGCCGCTTCCTGCGATAGAGGGTATGGTTCCCTCTCCGTACCACATGCCAAAGGGCTGCCGTTATAACCCGCGCTGTCCGTTTGCGACGGAGAAGTGCAGAGAAGAGGAACCCGAGATCGTGGAGGTCACGCCCGGGCACCTGATTCGATGCTTCCATCCGATAGAGTCCTAGAAAGAGGGGGAGAGACCATGGCCACCAAACTTGTCGAAGTACAGAAACTCAAGAAATGGTTCCCCATCAAGGGAGGTATTTTCAGCACGGTCGTTGCGTCGGTCAAGGCTGTCGACGAGGTCGACTTCTTCATCTACCAGGGTGAAACGCTGGGTCTCGTCGGTGAGTCCGGGTCGGGCAAGACGACAGCCGGGCGTACTCTGCTCAAACTCTTACAGCCCACGGGAGGAAAAATCCAATACAAGGGGGCGGATATCACGGATTATTCGCCCACACAGATGCGCCCGCTGCGACGCAACATGCAGATCATGTTTCAGGATCCCTACGGGTCACTGAATCCGCGCATGCCTGTAGGCGACATCATTCAGGAGCCGCTCGACGTACACGTCATTGGTACGCGCAAGGAGCGTCACGATGCAGTGACCACCATGATGGAAACCGTAGGACTGCGGCCGGAATATGAAAAGCGCTATCCGCATGAGTTCTCGGGAGGACAGAGACAGCGTATCGGCTTGGCTCGGGCCCTCATCCTCAATCCCGAGCTTCTGGTTCTGGATGAGCCCATCTCCGCGCTGGATGTCTCCATTCAATCTCAGATCATCAACCTGCTGCAGGAGCTGCAGCAACGCCTCAATCTCACCTACCTGTTTATTGCCCATGACCTTGCCGTTGTTCGACACATGTCAGATCGTGTGGCCGTCATGTATCTGGGCAAGGTTGTCGAGACTGCGGAGAATGACGAGCTCTTTGATCATCCGCTGCATCCGTATACACAAGCGCTGTTGTCGGCCGTACCGGTTCCGGATCCTGACGTCAAACGTGAGCGGATCATCCTGCAGGGAGATATTCCTTCTCCCGTAAATCCGCCATCAGGATGCCATTTCCGCACGCGCTGCCCATATGCGATGCCTATCTGCAAGGAGCAGGAACCTGCCGTTGTAGAAGCAGCGCCCGGGCATACGGTGTCTTGCCACTTGCTTACAAAGAAGTAGGACGCTGACTACATGATGTACAGGCCGCCTATCCCTCGCTGTGGGGATGGACGGCCTGTACATTGACAGGGAGATGCCATGAGAATTCGGGTCCACGTAATCCCGGGGAGCAAACAGACGCTGCTGGAGCCGGGCGACCCTATGCGTGCTCATGTTCATGCAAAACCCGTAGACGGGAAAGCCAACGATGAACTGCTTCATTTGATAAGCAGCCATTTTGGTGTACGGTCTTCGGCCGTCAGGATCGTATCGGGCCGGACCAGTCGAGACAAGGTCCTGGATATCGAACTTCCCAAAGGCACAACCCCGGAGGAACAGTGAAGCAGCGGATGAGCTTGATCATCAGATTTTTCCTGGCCGTGGTGGCCTTCATTGGTATCGACCAGACTACAAAGTGGGCGGCACGGGAGATACTGGCAACGCGGCAGTTGACAGCGGGCCCCATAGGACTGGTTCTTACGATGAATACAGGCATTGCATTTGGTCTTTTTAGCGGACGGTCATGGGTGGTGCCGGTGAACACAATCCTGGGTCTGGCTGTCGCCATCGCTGGTGTGACCGCCTGGGATCGCGGCGAGCGCGGTGTCGCTCGAGGCCTGCTCCTCATGTTCTCTGGATTTGCCGGGAACTTCGTGGATCGCCTTGTGTTCGGCCGGGTGACAGATTTCCTCTGGGTGCGAGGATGGTCCGTATTCAACGTTGCCGACTGCCTGGTTACGGCTGGTGCCATACTCTGCGGACTCGCTCTTGCTTTTCCCAAGCGTTGGGGTTTCCATGCGTGAGTTGCGGCTGGGCACGATCGTCGTTCCCATACTCTACGAGGATGCCGATCTCCTCCTTGTCGACAAGCCTGCCGGTCTGCCGGTTTTTGTAGCGAAAAGACGGCTGGAAGGAACGCTGAGTGAGGTTGTCCTAGCTAATGGAATTGGCTTGTATGACGGGATGGACGCTGAACTGCCGGGCGTTGTGCATAGACTGGATCAAGACACTAGCGGAGTCATGGCGCTTGCTCGCTCACAAACGGGGTGGGTTGAGTTTCGAAGACAACTGGTTACGCGGCAGGCCAAAAAGGAGTATGTGGCTCTCGCTGCGGGAACTTTCCAGGAAAAGAAGGGCAGGATTGATATCCCGATCGGTGCGAAGCATGCGCATGGTCTGCTTCTTCGTCGTGCCGACAGCTCTGGACGCCCGTCCGAGACAGAGTTCGAGGTCATCCGGTCATTCGGCGAACAAGCTTCGTTGCTTCGTCTGCAAATATCAACGGGAAGGACTCATCAGATCAGGGTGCACCTGTCTTACATTAGACACCCCGTCCTTGGTGACTATACTTACGGATATCAACCGTCACAGGATATTGTCGTCAATCGACAGATGTTACATGCATGCGCGCTCACCTTTGTCGTGCCTGGATCGTGTGAACTGGTACGGGTTTGTGCCCCGTTGCCTCGCGACATGGTTTCTGTATTAGGAGCATTGGCACGCCGGATATGAACAAAACACCAGAGATCTTTGCCTCAAATAAACGTGTTCAACACAACTTCAGGATGGTGGAACGACTACAAGCCGGTATAGAGTTGAAGGGCTGGGAGGCAAAGGCCATCCGATCACGCACTTTCTCCTTTGGCGACAGCTATTGCAGGTTTTTTGGAGGAGAGCTCTATCTGGTGCAGATGTCCATCGGGCCCTATCCATTTGCGCACATATCAGATGACGAGCTCAAGCGTCGAAGACGACTTCTTCTGCATAAGCGGGAGCTCACAAAGCTGTCACCGCTGGTGACGCAGCAGGGTTTGACGATCGTCCCTGCGTCGCTCTCATTTTCTGAGAAAGGGCGTGTGAAGGTCGATCTGGTTGTTGGAAAATTCCTTGGCGAGCGAGGATCCAAGGAGGCATCGGAGCGTCGCAGGCTGGATCGCGAAATGCGGGGGTATCTTCGGTGAAAATGAGATGGGTGGCGATCATCATGACGATCATCGTCGTGATGGCTGCGGCTGGCATAGCACATGGCGTACCGGTTGCAGCAGCTGCAGTCACACGCTACGCAATCGCCCTGGAGAATGGAACTTCCATCAGGAGTGGACCCGGTACGGCCTATTCCCGACTGACGACGGTGAAATCAGGGACATCACTTCGGATTATGGCCGAGGCCAAGGACTCTGCCGGCAGGATATGGTACAAAGTGGACTGCGCTGCGCTCAAGTTGAAGCAGACCGTCGGATATGTGGCGTCATGGGTCACGACTGTCCAGCAAAAGGAAGTTCCGGATGTTATCCCCCAGGATTATGGCATCTCCTATCTGCTTTCCCTATGGAGGGCCAAGACGGCTGTATCGACTCAGATTTTGAAACCGGTGAACATGCGCGCCGGCCCCTCGATCACAGAGGATCGTCTGGGCGCCGTACCCGTCGGTACAGTGGTCAGGCTTGTCGGCTATGCTGTCAACAACAAGCAGGAAGCATGGTGCAAGATCACGACAAAAAATGGCGTATCAGGGTGGGTGGTAGCGGCGTCGCTTATGCAATACGAACCAATTCCCGGTATTTTCATGACCGCAACGGTAGGTAAGCGTGTGATGTCGGTAGACGTACCCGTTTCTGTCTGTGATGTGCCGTTTGGCCCGGCGTATGCATCCAGCGTTTCCCTGAAAGGGAGAGTTATTTCGGGGATAGCGACAGATGGAACCAAGATATTTGCAGAGATAGTGGATGGAATGTCCGGCATGTGGGTAGATCTGAGTTCTCATATCACTATTGGCGGGACAGCTCCGGGCGGTGATGTGTGCAGTATGACGGGTATCGAGGTGATTGGCTCCTGTGGGCGGACGGAAGTGACTCTGCATGTCAACGGGGACAAAAACGGCCTCGTGGTGGCGCGGGAGCATAACCCCGAGCGTATTGAGGTGTCGTTGCCCCGGTTGATACAATCTGCACAGACGACCATTGCCGGCACCCCCACCATGCAGTTGTCCGCAGTAAAGGTCTGGTCCACATCGGCGGGGTTTGTGTCGAAGATCGTCCTGTACCTTACCGGCACCGGCATGCATGCCACCCATACAGTGTCGCGATCATCAATCAAGATCACAGTCGCCAATCCGGAAAGCACTCTGGCCAAGTCGGTCTTCCTCGGCAAGAGATTGCTTTGCTCTTGCGATGAGACGTTATTTATCGATGACGCGACGTTTATTCCGCTGGTGAACGTGGCTGATGCCTATAGTATCTCTTTGTTGTGGGATGCTATCAATCGACAGACAAGCTTCACGCTGGGCAATCGACAGTATGTGCTGAAAGATGGACTCAAAACGCTCAAGGTAGCGCAGGAGTCGAGTCGTTGGAATGAAGACATGGTGCTGGCACCACGCCTGATAGGGGGATCCCTCTACGTTCCCGTGGCAACCATAGCGCATGTTTTCAACCTCAGCGTCTCGGCGGATGTGCTGCGGATTTATCTGAATCCGCTATGAGAAGGAGCTATGCGGACGGTGACGTTGCGATAGGGTCAACAGACGCCATTATGATGACGGCAACGACGAGGGAGCAAGTGAATATGTGGATAAAGCCGGGCAATCTTCTCTGTCGTGGGGGCACCAAAAGCGAGGGCTCTCCCTGGAAGGCGACAGCTTTGGCGGTCGAGCCGAAATATGACCATCTCGCAGGATTCGCCACGCGCCGCTTAGGGGGATAGGAAGACAATGCAATCGTACATTGGTGTGTTCGACTCCGGAGTCGGCGGATTAGCGGTTGTACGAGAACTCAAAAACAGGCTGCCACGCGAGGCGGTGCTCTATGTAGCCGACTCGATGTACTTTCCGTACGGTACAAAGCCTAAGGAACAAGTGATCCGGAGAGCCACCTCTATCGTCGATTTCTTACAAGGGCATGGAGCACGTATCGTCGTTGTGGCATGCAACACGGCCTCAAGCGTTATCTTCCCTGATATTCAGGAAACGGTGGAAGTCCCCGTTCTGGGCATGATCTCCGCGGGAGTCAAGAGTGCCCAGCTGGCGACAAGAAACCGCCGCGTAGCCGTTCTTTCGACTCCCGGCACAGCGAAAAGCCACGGATATCTCAGGGCCATGGGGTTGCTTGACCCGACGGTAGAGATGGTCGAGTTGCAATCACAGGAACTTGTCAACCTGATTGAATCGGGTTCTATCAACGGAAAGGACGTTGCAGAATATGCGGCAGAAGTACTGAGACCGGTCATTGACTTCGGTGCCGACACTCTTGTACTCGGTTGTACACACTTTCCTTTTCTCAACAGCCTCATGAATGACATCCTTGGCTCTTCTGTGAAAATCGTCGATCCCAGCAAAGAGCTGGCATACGAGGTTGCGCTCGTGCTCGAGAAGTGCAAACTGACCAGCCGGGAGAGGAGTGTGGATCGCTTCTATACGACAGGCGATCCGAGCGATTTTCTAGACAAGGCACATCTGTTTCTGGGCGACTATGTCGAGAAGGTCGAGCTTGCGAGCATATGAGGTTTGTTCTGGTCAGCGGCAATAAGCATAAGGCACAGGAATTCGAGAGCATCCTGCGTCTGGCGGGTTGCGCATCGGAGCTGCGATGCATTGAAGCCAAAGATACAGCGGAGTGCGGCGTTACATACTACCAGAACGCATATCGCAAGGCTGATGCGGGGCTAGCTGTCTGGCATCAAGCCACTGTTTCGCGGGAAGACATCGTGGTGGCAGATGACTCGGGATTGGAACTTCCTGAATTCGGCGGCATTCCCGGGGTATACTCCGCAAGATTCACCTATGGCGGAATGCCGGGAAGATTGGGTCTTGCACTGTTTCTGCATGATCATGAAGTAATGACCACCCCGGCGAACTTTATCTGCTGGATTATCGCTTTTGTGCCATGGACCAGTGCATGCATTGCAGCACGAGGTGTCGTACACGGTACGGTGTCGTGGTCTCCTCGTGGCTTGGGTGGCTTCGGATACGATCCTCTCTTCATACCGACAGGGCATGCTGTCACCTTTGGGGAGATGGATTCAAAACTGAAGGACAGCATAAGCCATCGAGCGGTCGCCATACAAGAGCTCTGGTCTTCCATAGAAGCCAGAATGAGGCTCTGATGCCTTGATTTTCAGTCGATTGCCTGTATTCTCATTATGTTCGGGGTGTGGCGTAGCTTGGTAACGCGCATGGTTTGGGACCATGAGATCGGTGGTTCAAATCCACTCGCCCCGACCATGGGCCCATAGCTCAGCTGGATAGAGCAACGGATTTCTAATCCGTCGGTCGCAGGTTCAAATCCTGCTGGGCTCGCCAACCCTGCGTGGTGGGTGTAGCTCAATTGGTGAGAGTACCGGACTGTGGATCCGGTTGTTGGGAGTTCGAGTCTCCTCACCCACCCCATTTCTTGTCATGCATTGCGATGGGAAAATGGTTGTAATCGCGCTTATAGCTCAGGCGGATAGAGCGATGGATTCCTAATCCGTAGGCCGCAGGTTCGAGTCCTGCTAAGCGCACCAGTGCTTTTTCATGCGCCCATAGCTCAATTGGATAGAGCTGCGGACTTCGGATCCGCAGGTTGCAGGTTCGACTCCTGCTGGGCGCGCCAGCAGGTGACTGCTGCAGCCTCCTGGAGAGAATGATGGAATGCGCGGAAGCCGTGCGCAGTTCCTTGACAGCTCCATGAAAACACCTATAATCCTGTCGTTCAAGTTGTGGGTCGTTAGCTCAATTGGTAGAGCATCTGACTCTTAATCAGGCGGTTACAGGTTCAAGTCCTGTACGACCCACCACCTCTTGCCCAGAGATTCAGTTCCTGCGATGTCAGCAAGATTCAGCGAGGGTGGCGGAACTGGCAGACGCGCTGGA
>JAKLHS010000023.1 GCA_022710025.1 Caldisericota bacterium
TGGCTCGGTTGAATTTGAAACGGTTCTGAAGGCGGTACCCTTCTCTGATCCTCGTTTTCCGGTGGTGAACAACGTGGCTGGCATGGTAGAGATGCTGCCCGGCCGTATCAAAGGAAACCTGGTTTTACAGTTTCGAAGCCCGGTTCAATGGATCCAAACCATGAAAACACTTGAAGACATGGGTTTCAACCAGTACCTTGAGGTTGGGCCGCGGACCGTTCTGTCCGCGCTTGCGCGAAAAGCTAATTCCCGGAGTGTCGTACAGGCGGTGGAGGCTGGATCATGGGAATGAGCATGACAGGCAAGACAGTATTGGTCACGGGTGGCTCTCGCGGCATCGGCAGAAGCATTGCCTTGGAATTGGCTGACCAGGGAGCGAACGTGGTAGTGGGTTATCATGTAAACGGTGCAGCAGCAGAGAGTGTTGTTGAGACGATCAGATCAATGGGCCGGACCTGCGAGGCCGTTCAGGCGGACGTTGGCGATCCCGGCGATGCGGAGCGGCTCGTATCGCGTGCCATCGAGATCCTCGGCTCTCTTGACGTCGTTGTGTGCAATGCCGGCGTTACCGGCGATGCGCTCCTGGTTCGCATGACGGATGAGAAATGGAACAATGTGATCAGGACGAATCTGACCGGAACGTTCAACATTATGCGTGCTGCGGCGCGTCATATGCTGGGAAAGAGGAAGGGGCGGTTTGTGCTCATCGCATCGGTCGTGGGCCTGAGCGGGAACGCGGGACAGGCTAACTACGCCGCCAGCAAAGCCGGCATCATCGCTCTGGCCAGAAGTACAGCCAAAGAGCTTGGCTCCCGAAACATTACCGTCAACGTTATAGCTCCCGGCTTCGTGGAAACCGACATGACGGCAACGCTTGACAATACTGTCGTGTCTTCATATCTTGCCAGTATTCCGCTCGGACGCGCAGGAACGCCCCGGGATATCGCCAAAGCGGTGGCCTATCTCGCGAGTGACGATGCAGCGTATATAACAGGTCAGGTACTGACGGTCGATGGAGGGCTGTCACTCTGAGGTCCCCACATTCTGGAACAGGAGGAATTACATGACTACAGAGGAAATTCGTACGAAGGTCACGGAGATCGTGAAAGAGAAGCTGGGTGTTGAGGAGTCACGCATTACTGATGACGCCCAATATATCAAGGATCTCGGCGCAGATTCACTGGCGCTCGTCGATATCACGATGGCTCTGGAAGATGCCTTCGGCACATCCATACCCGATGAGGATATCGAGAAGATATCCTCTGTGGGTGAAACCGTGGAGTATGTGAGGTCTCACATTGTCTGATCGTGAACACGTGAGGATCTCAGAGTCAGGCGTCCGCGTTGTGGTAACGGGCCTCGGTGTCGTGTCGCCGATAGGCAACGATGTCCCGTCATTTGAAGCGGGCCTTGCTCAAGGTCATTCCGGTGTAGGGCTCATAACGCGTTTTGATGCGAGCGGTCTTACCTGCAGGATAGCCGGCGAGATCAAGGGATTCGACCCGGAGAAATTCATGGAGCGAAGGGATGTGCTTCGCACGGATCGCGTTCAGCAACTGGCGCTGGCCGCATCCCAGGAGGCTATCCTGGATGCGGGATTGACGCTCGAAGAGGAAGATCGCGAGCGCATTGCTGTCTACGTGACGAGTGGCATCGGCGGGCTGGAATCACTTGAGTCGGAAGTCAGACAAATGCTTCTCAAGGGGCCGTCGCGGTTGTCGCCATTTCTGGTGTCAAAGATGATCATTGATGCGACAGCAGCGGTGATCGCCCAGAGATTCAAATTGTATGGTGGTACGAGCTCTGTCGTCTCAGCGTGTGCCAGCGGAACACAGATGATTGGGGACGCTTTCGAGGCCATTCGGCGCGGTGATGTCGATGTGATCCTGGCCGGGGCGTCCGATGCTGCGGTAACCGAGGCGGGGATCAGCGCGTTTGCCAATATGCGAGCACTCTCGACACGAAATGAAGATCCTGCACATGCCTCGAGACCATTTGATAAGGAGCGGGACGGGTTCGTTATGGGCGAAGGGGCGGGAATACTCATCTTGGAGAGCCTCGAACACGCGCTGCATCGAGGCGCTCATATCTACGGCGAGATCATGGCGCAGGCGGTCACATCAGACGCCTATCACATCACCGCACCGGACCCTGAAGCACACCAGATCGTGCGTGCCATGCGCATGGCCATCGACCGGGCAGGAATCGCGGTATCCGCTATCGACTATGTCAATGCTCATGGAACGTCGACCCCCATGAATGATAAGGTAGAATCGTTGGCACTCATGAAGCTGTTTGGGGATGGGGCAGGGCGGGTTCCCGTCAGTTCAACGAAGTCTATGATCGGTCATCTCCTTGGCGCCGCAGGTGCGGTCGAAGCGGTAGCCTGCCTGCTGACGTTCAAGAGCCAGAGCATCTACCCGACGATCAACTACAAGACGCCAGATCCAGATTGTCCTCTTGACTGCGTTCCGGGGGAGGCTCGAAAAGCGACTGTGCGGTATATCCTCAAGAACTCTTTTGGTTTTGGGGGGCACAATGTATGCCTTGTACTGGGAGCATACCCACGGGAAGAAGACGATTGACGAGGAGAGGGTATGACAAACCCCTGCCGAAGAAAATCGGCAGGGGTTTGTCATACCCTGGAATCCAAGAAGATCTATTCTTCGACGGTGATCGCTCCAACGGGGCACGATTCGGCTGCTTCCTTGCAACAACCTGCAGCGCTGCAATCGGCACCGGGGATGACTTCGGCTTTTCCGAGCTCATCGTTGAGCCTGTATACTGCGTCACATAAGGCGACACATGCGCCGCAACCGATACATATCTCCTGATTGATGGATGTTTTCACGATTCCTCCTTTTGTGCTTGTAGTACCGTAGCTATTTTACAGGCTCGCAGGGTACTGTCAATTCACCTGTCTCCACAACAGGAGACAACCGGCATACCTCTCTGCATCGGACCTCAGGGTGCCGTTTGGATCAAACGAATTATCGATTCACAGGCAGCTTGAGCCGATACGAGCACCTTCTCCTTTTTATCAGCTCTTAGAGCGACTTCGAAATTGCCCGTTTTCAGAAAGGAGTTGCCGATGACGACCTGGATGGGGAATCCAAGCAGGTCAGCGTCGTTGAACTTGATGCCCGCAGACTCGTCTCTGTCATCCAGCACGACGTCGATGCCCGCTTCTTCCAGGCTGTCGTACAGAGAGCAAGCGGCATGCCAGATGGTATCCTCGCCCTTGTTGAGCGGTATGACAATGACATGGAACGGAGCGACGGACATGGGCCAGATGATACCTTTCTCGTCGTGGTGTTGTTCGATGACCGCAGCCAGCGTGCGCCCGATGCCGATGCCGTAACAGCCCATGACATATGGTTTCTCTGAACCGTCCTCGTCAACATAGTTCGCATGGAGAGGGACAGAGTACTTGGTGCCGAGCTTGAACGTATGCCCAACCTCGATGCCGGTTGCGGTGTGGAGTGAGTGGCCACAGACGGGGCAGATGTCTCCTGCATGGACCGTGCGTATATCTGCAGTGACCGTCGACGTGAAGTCACGTCCCAGGAAGACGTTGCGCGTATGAAAGCCGTCGCGACCGGAGCCGACGATGTATGCTGCGTCGTCTCTGACTGACTCATCGACGATACGGGACACGGCAACACCAACGGGACCCACCGACCCGGGGTGCACGCCGAGAGCGGTAGAAACTTCTTCATCGGTGGCCATTCTGCACTCTCGGGCCTGAACGGCCTTGAGAAGCTTGACTTCGTTGATCTCGTCATCGCCTCGCAGAACAACAAGCCAAGGCTTGCCGTCTGCTATGTAGAGCAGAGATTTCAACACGGCCCAAGGCGGGACGGCGAAGCATGCAGTGACTTGTTCGATAGAATGTACGCCGGGCGTGGCGACGAGATCTGGCAGGGGGCGCGCGCCGCAAACGGGATCGGGATCACATGCGGGGCGGGCTCTGGAAAGTTCTACGTTTGCCGCGTATCCACAGCTGTCGCAGGCCGCATAAGAACATTCGCCGTTGTCGGCTTCCACGGTGAATTCGTGCGAGGAGTTGCCGCCGATAGCGCCGGAATCCGCCTGGATAGGACGAAACGTGAGTCCTACGCGTCGGAAGATATTGTTGTAGGCCTCGAACATACGCTGGTATGTCGCCTCCAGGCCGGTCTCGTCTCGATCGAAGCTGTAAGCATCCTTCATTGTAAACTCACGGCTGCGGATAAGGCCGAACCGGGGTCTGATTTCATCCCGGTACTTATTCGTGATATGGTATAAATTAAGAGGCAATTCCTTGTAGGAGTGGCGCTCACTGCCCACCGTCGCTGTCACGAGTTCCTCGTGTGTCGGTCCCAGGCAGAAGGGGCGTCCCTTGCGGTCCGTCAGCTTGAACATCTCGTCTCCGTACAGTTCCCATCTCCCTGTAGCCTGCCAAGGCTCAGCCGGCATGAGAAGGGGCATGAGGATCTCCTGGGCGCCGTGGCTATTCATCTCCTCGCGCACGATGTCTTCAATGCGTTGTTTGGCGCGCAGGCCAAGAGTCAGGTATGTGTAGATACCCGAGGCTGACTTCCTGACGAGCCCGGCACGAAGCATAAGCTGTCCGCTCAAAGTGTCGGCATCTTGGGGGGTTTCTCGAAGGCGTGGTGCAAAGATCTTGCTCAGGTACAAGGTTTCCTCCTGGTGTCTCAGACAAGCATCCATATTATAGGTTCGGGAACTGTTTTGCAAGAGATATGATAGCTGCTAATATAAAACGCGGGGTTGAGGGGTTTGGTTCGGTAAGCGTGTTGATTGCCGAGGCGGGTCGCTCCCCAGACGCCTCAGAACGAGCTCATAGAAACCGTCAGCGGGGTGAACCATGTACGTGGTCGTCGCAGGGAACATCGGCGCGGGAAAGACTTCGCTTGCCCAGATGATATCACGAGAACTCGGCTTTTCTGTCTACTTCGAAGCATTCGGAGAAAACCCGTTTCTCCCAAGTTATTACCAGGATATGAAGCGATGGGCGTTTGCTACCCAGATCAGCTTCCTTGCTCTCCGCTACGAGCAGATACTCAACCATGTTCTGATGGGCGACATACCTGCGATCCTCGACCGTTCTATCTATGAAGATCGGGAGATATTTGCCAAAGCGCTTGTCCGGGACGGCCTCCTGTCGCCGGATGAATGGAACACATATGACAAACTCTACCAGCTTATGGTGCGACGTCTCCCTAACCCCAATCTGCTCATCTACCTTCGGAGAGATGTTCCGACGCTTCTTGGCAATATCCGAAAGCGGAACCGGAGTATCGAGAATATCAGCGGAGATTATCTGGACAGTCTGAACAAGCAGTACGAGGAGTTCTATGCGACCTGGCACTACCCGAAGGTCGTTTTTGAAGAAGACATCTTCGAGCATGCGGCAGACGTGCTCCAGCTCGTCAAGGCGGCGCTCTAAACAAAACCTGCCTGTTTTTTCACAAATCCTTGCATTGGTCACCGTTGGGTCTAGAATTAACTATGGTGCTTTGAAGCTCCATAACGGAGCGGCTCTGCATTCTCCCTGAGGGCCAGCACTACAAGTCACGGAGGCTGTTATGGCAGGCGAGAAGAAAAACTGGTTCCAAGTAGCTCAAGAGAGGATTCAGATCGCAGGAGCGAAACTAGGTCAAAGCGCCGAGATAACGGAAATCATCCGCAATCCTCAACGTACGTTGTGCGTTTCCATTCCGGTGCGCATGGATGACGGAACCACGAAGGTCTTCCAGGGATTCCGATGCCAGCACAACGACGCCGTCGGCCCCACCAAGGGAGGTATCAGATTCCATCAGGATGAGACGCTCGAGGACGTGAAAGCTCTGGCTACGCTCAAGACCTTGAAATGCGCGGTCGTCGGATTGCCGTATGGCGGCGGAAAGGGCGGTATCGTTGTGGACCCCGCCAAGTTGTCTGCCGGCGAACTCGAACGTCTGGCTCGCGGATACGTAAGGGCTCTTGGTACGTTTATCGGCCCGGACAAGGACGTTCCGGCTCCCGACGTAAACACGAACGGACAGATCATGGCGTGGATGATAGATGAATACAGCAAGATCACGGGGCATAACACTCCCGCGCTCATGACCGGGAAGCCGCTGATTCTGGGTGGATCCGTTGGCAGAACCGCAGCTACGGGCTTGGGCGGCGTCTACTGTCTTCGCATCGCGGCGAAAAAGCTTGGCATGAGTCTCAAGGGAGCGACGATCGCCATCGAGGGATTCGGCAACGTTGGCTTCTACGCTGCGAAAATTCTTCACAACGAAGACGGTGCCAAGATCGTGGCTATCACCATGGTCAACGGCGGTGTTTATGATCCCAAAGGGATCGATCCGGAAGATCTGAAGGCGTATGAAAACAAGAATGGCACAGTGAAGGGGTACAAAGGGCTTGACAATATCTCAAATGAACAACTGCGGGCGCTGGACGTCGACGTCTATATCCCTGCAGCTCTTCAGAATGCCCTCTACAAAGAGAATGCCAAGGATGTCAAGGCCAAGATCGTTGTCGAGCTGGCCAACGGCGGAGTCAACCCGGATGCCGATGAGACGCTCGAGAAGAACGGTTCGTTTGTTGTTCCGGACATTCTCGGCAACGCGGGCGGGGTAACCGTTTCCTACTTCGAATGGGTACAGAATAATTACGGTTACTACTGGTCCGAGAAAGAGGTCAACGAAAAGCTCGACCGTGTCATGTCCGAGGCATTTGAGCGCGTCTATGACATGTACTCCAAGCACAAAGCCGATAAGGTTACGATGAGAATGGCAGCCGACATGGTAGCAGTGGAACGTGTCGGGGAGGCGATCAAGACCCGGGGCTGGGTAGCCTGACAGACACAGCAATGCGAAAAGGGTGCGCTTGAGAGGCGCACCCTTTGTGATACTGGGCATGCATTCATGCAGCGGAGGGAGCCGTGTCATTCAGAATCCTGGTAGTAAACCCTGGGTCGACCAGTACCAAGCTTGCTGTTTTTGAGGATTCCCGATCTGTAGTCGCCGAGACCGTGTCGCATGAGGCAGATGTCATAGCTGGCTACGCCACGCTCATGGAGCAGCTTCCTATGCGGCTCGCGATCGTCAAGGATTTCATAGCGCGCCAGCGTTTCAATCTCTCCGAATTCTCCGCCATCGCTTGCCGCGGCGGTTTGTTGCACCCTCTGGCTTCCGGCACGTATTCAGTGAACAGTGCAATGGTCGAAGAGCTGCAAAACAGACCGGCAGGCATACACGCCTCGAATCTGGCTGCCTGCATCGGACTGGCACTATCCGACGAGTCGGGAATACCCTCGTACGTTGTAGACCCGGTCGTCGTCGACGAGCTCCATCCACTGGCGAGACTGTCCGGCCTCAAGGGTGTAGAGCGTGTCAGCATCTTTCATGCTCTGAACCAGAAGGCTGTTGCCCGACAGGCCGCCCGAGATCTCGGCGCGCCCTATGAGGAGCTGAACCTCATCGTCGTACATCTTGGCGGCGGAATCTCGGTTGGAGCACATGAAAAAGGAAGGGTCATTGATGTAAACAATGCATTGAATGGTGATGGTCCGTTTGCTCCCGAGCGCGCAGGAAGTCTTCCCTCCATCGGTCTCGTGAAGCTGTGCTTCTCCGGGAAATATACGCAGCCGGAGATCATGAAGCTCCTCGCAGGCAAGGGGGGCCTGGTGAACCATCTCGGAACAAATGACGGTCGCACCGTCGAGAAAATGATTGCCGACGGGGATGACTATGCCAGGCTTGTCTACTCGGCAATGGCATACACGGTTGCAAAAACCGTTGGGGAGATGGCTGCGGTGTTGAAAGGACACGTGGACGCCGTCGTGCTCACCGGTGGGCTGGCGCATTCCCGCTTACTCGTGGACCAGATCACGGAGAGAGTGCAATTCATAGCGCCCGTGAAGGTATATCCCGGTGAAGACGAGATGAAAGCGCTAGCATTGGGCGTCTTGCGCGTTCTTGACGGTACAGTGCGCGCCAGATCCTATCCGTCTGGAGACTGAAGTGTCCGACATCATGCGCAGACAAGGTCGTTCCGCCTGATGCGAGACCTTCTCGGACTTCTTGGAACACCCGTTGCCGGGGAGTCTCTCATCCTGGGGGGTCCTTCAGGTTCTGGCAAGACGGAAGCAGCGTTGAACGTGGCCATGTCGATAGCACGGGACACGACACTGCGTGTCATGCTGTGCGATCTTGACGTCGTCAAACCGTACTTTCGCTTGCGGGACATGATCCGTCTGTTGCCGATCGATGTCATGGGGCGTGTGCAGGTCGTGGGACCCGAGCACCGATTGCTTCATGCAGATATCCCTATCTTTCCCTCCAACCTCCACGCCCTTCTGGCGGACGAAAAGACCATCAAGGTTATTGACGTGGGAGGGGATGTGGCAGGGATCGGCGCGATAGCGCAATTTCGAGAAACTGTCCTGGCCAGGCCCTATCGATTCTACATTCTCATCAATACATGCAGACCGGGAATGGACAATCTTCCTGCCATGATACGCACGTTTCAGGATATCGTGCAGGGAGCGCGTCTTGAGGTGAAGGGACTGATCTCGAACACGAATCTTCAGGACGAAACTCGCGCTTCCGACGTGCAAGCCGGGTTCGACCTGGTGCAAAAACTCGGGGAGGCGACCAGCTTGCCGGTAGTGGCCGTGCTGGCAGATCAGGCACGGAGATCCGCGCTTGAGCCTGGGTTGTCGCCCGAAACGCGACAGCTGTTGGCCGGTATCAGTGTTTTCAATCGCATATTTGACTCGGTGAGTTCGCAAACGGAATTCTAGATAGCCCGGAGGTGAGGCTTGCAAAGAGTGGTAATAGACGAAC
>JAKLHS010000024.1 GCA_022710025.1 Caldisericota bacterium
CCTGTTGAGCAGGTCATCAGAGAATTTATGCGGTTTGCCGGCGGAAGTCCGCTTCTTGCTCACAATTCCGCCTTTGATTCGGGGTTCCTGCGCCGAGCTCTCCACGGACACCTGTCCAATGTCGTCTACGATACCCTGCAGTTGGCTCGCGTGTTCTTCCCGAACCTGCAAAGCCACAGTCTCGTTGCCTTGGTGGATGCGCTGGAGATCAGAAAAGAAGAGGCGCATAGGGCCCTCGGAGACAGCCTGTCGCTGTTTCGCTTCTACCGGCGGCTGAAGGACAAGATCACGCAGGCCGTGCTGCCGCAGGCAGTCGTCCAACGGTTGCTATATCTGTTCCCCATGGCAGGAGACCTCGGACTCCTCGACAGCGGCGGCATGAACGTTCCTCCTGAGCACCAGGGCATGGAACCTCTGAGTGGTATCCTCTCGTCGCTCGACACGTCCCGCCTTCCACGCCTCAAGGCGCTCAAGCCTGGGTTGACCAGCGAAAGCGCGGCCCTTGAACTGCAACTCCTCTCATCGGGGAGGGACGTTCTCCTGCAGTGCCCACCGTCCACATTGCAGAGCCGCTATCTCAGTGATATCCAGGCGTTGAACCATCCCTCCGTCATCCTCCTGCGTTCCCCCGCAGCCGTCGATCCCCTCCTGGAAGATGCGGCGCCGACCGATGGGTCGCAACCGCTCTGGATCTCAGAGGAAAGCCCGAACAACCTCGTCTGTCTGATGTTGCTTGACAGGGCTTCGCAAAGCCCGACGATGCGCGCGGCGTTTGGCTTCGAGATGGCGGCATTACTCGTCTATGAGTGGGAGACGCGCTCCGTCTTCATCCCCGAGATGCCCCTCTTTCTCAGGAAATCCGAGCTTATGGATCATGTCTCAGCCGAGCATTGTCAACTGGAGCCTGACTGCCCGTTTGCATGCGTGTGCCCGATCCGGGAATCCCTACACCGCGCCAGAGCAGCCCGCATCCACATCACCGACTTGGCTCAAGCCTCTCATGTCTTCACGGAACTTGGCGACTCCCCCGTCCTCGTCTCGTCACCGGAAACCGAGAAACTGCTGAGCGAAGTACTCGAGGTACCGGAGCTACAGATTTCCTCGGTTGCGCTCAGGATCATGGCAGGCATGGCCGGCGAACATATGGGGTCGCCGAGCATGGCACGCGTCGCGGATCTGGCATCTCAGGCCAGCGGTCTTCTGACAAGTATCTTCCAACAGGCAGCCAATGAGGAAAATCCGGGCGCTCGTGGTCGTGTTCCCGTGAGCGGCGACATCCGGTCGGAAGCAAACTTCACAGCTCTCCGGGAGATCGCGGACGCCATGGTGAACGTCCTTCAAAACACCCAGGAAGATCTTCGCCCCACCGTGAAAGCCGCCTACCTGTCCCAGGCTCGCACGTTGTCAGCATTGGTAGACAATGCCGACAACCCTGATATCGCGACGTGGACGGAGTGTCACGGCAGCGCAATCATTCTGGCCGGCACACGAACCATCCTCACATCCCGTGTACGAGCCTGCAGTGCCGGCGCGCAATTCTTCCTGGCAGGCACAAGCGTCTGCCCGGCAGGAGATCAACGTTTCATGACGGAGACATTCGGCCTGGGAACCGCTGATCCTCCCGTCGTCATAGCAGAAACACAGGATCAGCACCTCCGCGTTCCAACGTTCGTGACCCTGTACCTCCCGCGACCTAGCGAGTCAGGATTCGAGAAAAGCGGATCCCATCTCATCGCAGAAGTAATGAGACGTTTCCCCGGAAGAGCCGCGGTAGCCTCCAACTCCCTGGAAACCCTCCGAAGGATGCAATCGTTCCTTGCTCGGGAACCAGGACTATCGGAATATGCGCTGCTTCTCCCCAGAAACGGTCACGCACGGACAGAACTCATGGAGCAGTATACTTCTCAGGAGAAAGCCATACTGCTGATCCCGTTTGATTACTTGAGTTTCGGCGACATCCTGCCCGCCAGATTCCTGTTTGTCACCAAGCTTCAGTTCCCGAACTCGTTTCTGCCGACGGTAGCGCGTTTCAAACAGACCGTCAAGGAGCGGAGAGGCGATGCATTCCGACAATTCGACCTGCCATATGCATTGACTCTCTTGCAATACACGCTGCACCAAATAGATCCGCAGACGCTCCGCACTGTCTTCATGCTCGATAATCGCAGCTTCAGCTCAGCATATGCAGATCGTGTACGCAATGTGCTTCCCACTTCTCCGCTCTTTCTCCCAATGGAAAGCCAGGAGAATCTCCTCCAGCACCTGGATCGCTGGATGCGCAATCAGACGCTGTAAAGATTCTCCCGATACACGTTCACAACTCTTTTTCCGAAAACGCCTCGACCGTGTACGTCAACACATTCATGCCATCCTTTGAGAGGCAGCTCCAGGGCAACCCTGCCTTGCGACACAGTGCATCCAGAAAAGCTGACACATCCGGCAACTGCTCCCAGACCTGGGGAAGGAAGGTGGCCTGGCGGCCTCCATATTGAAGGATCACCCCGGGGCGTTCACCGGACAGCTTGGCCATGAGTTCCGGAACGGACGTGAATGTGACCTCATGCGGGACGGACAGCAACGATATCTCGATGGCCAGCCGGGCGAACTCGGATTCTTCAACGGGTTCAAACCGTGGGTCGCGGAAAGCTGCGCATACGGCGTTTTCTGCGACAGCCGCAATAAGGGGCAAAACCGGAAGGATCGTGCCTATACATCCTCTCAGCTCGCCATCTTCCGTGAGCGTCACAAACACTCCTTGTTCCACCCAATATGCATCGTCCGGGAATTCCGCACGCGTCGGTTTCAAGTCACGGGCATCCAGCAGGCGCATGCGGATGGATTCCCGTGCCACGATCAGCAATTGATGCCGCTGTTGTTCATTCATGACCGCTCACGCCTCCTCAAAGCTGATCGCTGTGTACCCCACGACTGCCGACGTATCGCCGGCGGTATCTCCGGAATTCCGATAGTCAAGCAACCGGGGCTTCCATCCTGCCGTGTGCGCTATGGCAAGCAGTGTCTGGATGGGCATGAAGCCGCATGCATCCTCTCCCGTCAACCGTTCACCCTTGCCGCCCGTGATGAGCACTATCGTCTGCCGGTCATGTGCCACTGCGACGTCATATGGATCATAGTGGCTGAGATCGCTGGAAGCAATGTACAGAGGATGGGGTAATGCCATGGCAAGGATCTCATCCGCCAGTTGCGTCGTATCGACATCGCCCAGGATCAACGGAACGACGCGGAAGTTCCGAAGCGCGATCTGAAGGAAGGGTAGTTGGACCTCGACAGCATGCTCACGAGCGTGAACCTCATCAGACAGGAAGATACAGGATCCCCGGCCCGCTGCTCCCGTAGGACGTTCGACAGACACGTCTCCTAGCGGTGTTCTGAACACATCGACTCCCGAAAGCGCCGCCCCACGAAAATACGCGCGATGGCTCGGGGCGAGGATTACCACATCATAGGGTACCGACTGATCCAGCCGTGCCAAGACTGCGTACCCCATGCCGGCGACGGGTCCCGAGTACGGGTAGCCAGCATGGGGTACGATCACTCCCCTGCACGTGCCGCCAGCAGTGACTGTTGCAGCATCGATGTAGGCATGTATGTCGCGTGACAACTGCTGAGCCTGGATCGGGTAAAACTGCCCGGCGACTGCAGGATGTCGAATCTTCATTGCTCCACTCCTTCCAGTCGGCGCCCACACGAAGGGCATCTCAACCCGGTGGGGGCACACACGTCGTACCCATGTCTCTTGATGACCGTTGTTCGACACGTCGGACAGACCGTGTCGTCCGACGTGCGGGGAGACACGAGATTCCCCGGATATACATACAGGAGACCCTCTTCATGACCAATGCGAACCGCGCGTTCAATCGTCGGGGCCGGCGTCATGGGCACGTCGGCCATGCGGTACATGGGAAAGAAACGTGAAACGTGCCACGGAACAGTCGGGTCCACAGATGCTACGAAGTGAGCCATCGCGTGGAGCTCCTCCTCTCCGTCGTTAACCCCCGGGATGATGAGCGACGTTATCTCCTGCCACGCTCCTGCCGCATGGATCGTCTGGATCGCTTCAAGAACAGGCTGCAAGCGCCCTCCGCAGATATGTCGATAGAAGTCGTCCGAAAACGACTTCAGGTCTATGTTATAGGCATCCACGATCGGGAGGGCTGCGTCGAGAAACTCCCGCGAGTAGAATCCGTTTGAGACGAAGATAGTCTTCAGGCCCGCTTCCCTGGCATGTGACGCTATGTCGAGAGCATACTCCGCCCACACCGTGGGCTCGTTATACGTACAAGCAACGGAGCGCGCCCCATTTTCCACGGCCAGTCTGACAATGCTCTCCGCTGCCAGGAAGGATCCCTTTTCCTGGTGTCCATGGCTTCTGTCCCGTATCTGAGAGATCTCGAAGTTCTGGCAAAACGAGCACCGAAAATTGCAGCCGAACGTACCCAGCGAAAAGGCGAGAGACCCCGGCAGAAAGTGGTACAGGGGTTTCTTCTCCACAGGGTCCATCCCCAGTGACACGGGGTAGCCATAGACCGTCGACTGAAGTTCTCCCTGCGCATTGCACCGTACTCCGCAGATACCGCAGCGTCCCTCCGCCACAGTGCACTGATGCGCGCATGCCAGGCACTGGACGGCTCCATCGCCCGCGGGCCTGCTCATCCATGCGGGTCGCATGTCATCGCCTCCTGTTCTTTACCCTCCTTGCACCATCCTGACTGCGAGCGCCAGCGCAGCGCGTGTCGCCTGCACGCGGATGTGTGCACGGCTGCCATGCAGCATCAACTGCTCCGTCGTACTGTCATCATCGGTCGCGCATGCCACGAACACCGTTCCCACGGGTGTTCCGGATTCGTCGGATGCCGGACCGGCTATCCCTGTCGTCACCACCACTATCTGAACTCCCAGCCTCTTCCGACATCCATCAGCCATAGCGCGCGCCGCTTCGGCGCTGACTGCCCCATGTGTTGCCAGCAGGCGCTCAGAAATGCCCAGCATATCAGCCTTGGCGGTATTCGTGTAAACGATGAAACCACCGACATACCATGCTGACGCTCCCGGCACCGACGTCACTGCCGCCCCTACCATCCCGCCGGTTACAGACTCTGCGGTTCCGATGCGCCACCTGCGCTTGCCGGCTGCCCCCAGAAGCTGACTGGCGAGTGTCGCAATCTTCACGGCAACCCCCGCGCTACGCACCGGCCAGCCGCCGCGCCCGACGGTCGGTCTCAAATCGCACTTTTTCGATATCGAGGTGCACAAACTCCCTGTGCTGCATGACCCATGAGCCAGCAACCATCACGGAATCCACCGATCTGCTGTTGGCGGACCAGATCAGGTGAGAGGCGGGATTGTTGTGCGGATAGAACGATTCGTCATGAAGGTCCCAGAACGCCATGTCTGCCTGTGCTCCCTCGGTCAGCATACCTACACCGTCAAATCCCAGCGCGCACGCGCCGTTCACTGTAGCCATGGACAGGAGACGTTCGTTCCCAATACGGAGGGGATCTCTGGTGGAGCCCTTCATGACCAGGCCGAGGACTCGCAGCTCCTCCAGCATGTCGAGGTTGTCGTTGCTTCCGGCGCCGTCCGTGCCGATACACAAGTTGATACCACTCTCAAGCAGGAGGCGACAATCAGGAATGCCGGAACCGAGTTTCAGATTGCTCTGGATGTTCAGGGCTATGCCGGCTCCTGCATCGCGAAGGATCCGTACGTCTTCCGGTGTCATGTGGACGCAGTGGTCGGCGAGCAGCGCGGGTGGGTCGTCGAAGAGCCCCATGCGCGCGTAGTATGCGATGGGCGATGTTCCATACCTGGCCGTGAAATCGTCGACTTCCTTCCTGGTTTCGTGCAGATGGAACTGCACGACGGCTCCCAGCGACTTAGCATGCACGAATATCTCCCGGATGAAATCCGGAGTCGTCGTATAGGGCGCGTGTGGTCCGAAGCTTGCCATGATGCGCCCATCAGAAGCCCCGTTCCACCGGTGGAAGAACTCGTCTGCATCCCGCAGTTTTCGCGACTCGTCGCCCGAAGCGGCCGTTCCTGTCGACAGATTGGCCCGGATACCCGCTTCGTCCACCGCGCGCGCTACGTCGTCTTCGCAGAAGTACATATCCGCATATGTCGTCGTACCGCACATGATGCCCTCGGCAAGCGCCAGAAGCGTGCCAAAGTAGATATCTTCCCCGGTCATCCGGGCTTCGCGTGGAAACATGTACTTTTCTAGCCATACCTCAAGGGGAACCTCGTCAGCAAACCCCCTGAGCAGCGTCATGGCAAGATGTCCATGCGCGTTGACAAGGCCGGGCGTCACGAGAAAGCGTGATGCATCAAGCGTCTCAGCGTTGGAAACGCCCTCCAGTCGATCCGCGATCCTGCAAATCCTGTCCCCGTCGACAAGAATGTCGACAACACGCGTAGCCCCGTCTCGTTCCTGGCTCCAGTCAACAACGGTTGCCGATCTGAATAGTCGCTGCACCCTCCACGCTCCTTTGTCGCATATCATAGCATAGCAGAGTAGAACGAGCCTGCATATGGCGAACCCGTCCCTTGCAGGACGGGTTCGCACAATCGCTTCCAAGTGGCAGCGTTACGTACCTTTGGGGGTTATGCCAAACGGTTTTCCGTCTCGAAGCGGCTCTCCGGGCTGGGCCAGCATCGCACGAATGTCCTTGGGCATACGGAAGATGCGTTCGTGCGTCGTACCGTCATAGAATTTCAGCGCATTCACATCTGCTACGCGGTCAGCCAGAATGCGATCAACGGTTCCGGCATCCATCGTCAGGGGATCGTTCTTCTTGGAGGCCAGGATATACGACCAAGGAACGTCATATGCGCCAACATAGGAGTAGAGGGATCTAGCTACTGGGAAGACAGTTCGTATGGTGTCCAGAATAGCCTTGTGGACTGCCACATTGGTCGGCTTCAGGTAGGACGAGGTCACGCACAACGTACCGGCTTCATCGAGCACCCGGGATGCATGCTGATAGAACTCCTTTGTGAACAGGACAATGGACGGTCCGCCCTCGAAGAGATCAGTCAGGTCTTCGATGATAACGTTGTACGAATGATCGGGTTGCCGCTCGATGAATTTGCGAGCATCCTCGAAGTGCATATGGACCTTCGGATCATGAAATGCTCCCTGGTGATACTCCGGCAGGTACTTCTCATACATCTCGTTCGCTTCCTGATCGATGTCGCACATATCAATGTGCTCCACCGATTTGAACCGCAGCAGCTCCCGCAGTGAAGCTCCCTCGCCACCGCCTACGACCAGAATGTTGCGCGGGTCGGGGTGGCATACCATGGCGGGCTCGTTGAGACATTCATGGTAGATGTACTCGTCCTTGACGGAACTCTGACAGTCTCCATCCAGGATGAGCATCTTGCCGTAGTGCAAAGACTCGACTATTTCAACAGTCTGATATTTTGTCTTTCGTGTCGCGATCGTGCTCGTGAGCGCATGGAGATGAACCTCTCCTGGCTCAAACGTGTCATGATACCACTGCCACGCCATCTCTTACAACCTCCGATTCGACAATCGAGTGTCCGTACGTACCCGGACGGCCTTCGATCTCCTGCCCGCGAGAGATTTCAGTTTTGACGACCGTCGTCGCTCCAAATCTCTCGGCTGCGTACTCCATGGCCCGCCATGGATCAGTCTTTTCTCCACAGGTATAAACGTCTAGGGCAGCGTATCCGTACTCAGGCCATGTATGAATGGACAGATGTGACTCGGAGATCACTACTACCCCACTAACCCCCTGAGGAGTAAAATGGTGAAACGCCAATTCCAGGATCTCTGCATTCGCCTGCAGAGCAGACTCGCGCAAGATCTCCTTAACTCTATCCAGATCATTCAACGCATCTGGATTACACCCGGAGATCTCGACTACCATGTGTCTACCTTCGGTGCGCATTTCAGCCACCACCCCCTTTCAAAGATTAGTAAAGTACGATGAAGACATTACTTTAACGCGTAGTATCATACCAGAAATCACCTGGATTACAACGGCCAAGCGACGAGCACTCAGCGCCGGCGGGGGGGGAAGGAAAACCTGTGAAGTCGCTGAATAATCAGCGACGGGAGCGTTGCGGGAATCCTCGGTGAGGTGTGGGCTGGTTTAGTCTCTCGGCGGGTCCGGTTGTTCGTCGAGTTCGCCTGGCACGTCTTCTGCATCCAGAGCAGCGGTGGCCTCGACAACATCTTCTTCGTCCACCAGGATATCGAAGGACCCGAACGGTCCCTGGTAAAACGTGCCATACCCTTCTCTGGCAGACCTTTTGG